>JBIQMD010000070.1:0-7191 GCA_044463725.1 Truepera radiovictrix | reverse complement strand
CCGGCGCCGTGACCCCAAGCGCCGCCGCGATGGCCTGCGTGAACGTGGTCTTTCCCGCGCCTAGGGGCCCGGAGAGGAGCAGGAGCGCGCCGCTTGGCAGCTCGGCCACAACGGAACGGGCTAGTGCGCGCGTGTCCTCGAGGTCGGTTACCTCCTCGGCGCCTAGCGGCAGGTGTTGCGCCACGCCCGTGCTCACGCGCCGAAGGCGCGCGACGGCTCCGCCGTCATGGGCCAGGAGGCGGCGTCACGCCGCACCCGGTTGACCATCAGACCAGCCAAGTCCGGCTCGGCCAGTTGGAGAACGAGGCGCTCGCCGTTGTGCAGCCACGCCACCACCAACGCACCAGCGTCAGCTTGGAGGCAGGCGGCTCTCGTATCAGGCAGTGCGGCGCCTGCCGCATCGCCTAGCGCCGCCAGGGCGTCGCCAACGGCCGCGCAAACCTCTGCGTCGCCGGCCAACAACTTGCCAGCCGCGTCCGTCCATGCGCCTGCCTCAACATGCTTCTCTTCTAGGTAATCGGCCAATACTGCCGCGCGCGAGAACGAGGTGCTGGCGGTACTTGGAGCGGGCTCATCCGCCGGGGTCTTGAAGAGGCCGAGGACGCCGTCCAGCAGTCCTCCCGCAACTACCTGGTCAGCAACAAGGCGGGTGGCCTCGTACTCGCTGCGCAGGTCGACAAGCATGCGTTCGGACTGGCTAAGCGCCTGCTCGAGCTGCAGCTGCAGCCCCCGTGACAGGCGAGGAAGGGCGTCGCGCTGCGAGTCGAGGTGGTAGAGGATGCGGCGAACGGTCGTCACCCCGTCGCTGTTGAGCTTCGATACCGGCTCCAGCGCGATGAGGGCGGCGTCTAGGCGCGCAGGCAGCCCGGCCAAGCGCGCGTCCGCCTGCAGCTCGAGGTCCTTGACGAGCTCGGCGGCGCGCTTCAGTGTCTGCGCAGGCTCGCCAGCCTCGATGCGCGCGCGGGCGTCGGCCAGCAACGTCTTCAGCTCGGCGCCGCTATCGAGGTTCTCGAACGGCGCGGCGGCCTGCGACAGGCGCTTGAACTCGTCGAGCTGCTCCTGACGGTGCGCCTCGCGCTCCTGCCGCAACGCGGCCTGGAACTGCGCGAGGTCTGGGTAGCGGTCAAGCTCGAGGCCAAGGAGGGCGCGTTGAATGTGCTCGATGAGCGGGTGGTTGCCTAATTCGGTGGCTTCCTCGGCTAGGCGCATGAGGCGGCTGCGCAAGCTGCTCGTCAGCTCGAGGCGGAGCGCCTCGATCTCGGTGCCGAGCGCCTCCAGTTCGGACTCGTCCAGTGCTGGCGGAGCAGAGACGTCCTCTAGGAGCAGCCCGGCAACGGCAGCGGCGTTCTCCTGCGCCTGCAGCAGACGCTGCACTTCGCTACGCAGCGCAGCTGCGCGGTCGGTGACGGTGGCCGTGACAGGCAGGCGCTCGAGCTGTGCGCGGAGGGCGGTCAGTTGCGCTAGGAGCTTCTCGGACGCCTCCGTTGCGCGCGCCGCGAGGCTGCGCGCCAGCGCCTCCTCGGCCTTGCGAGCAGAAGACACTAGCTCGTGGGCGACGGCGTTCTGCGACTGCGCCATGCGCAAGTGATCGAACTCGGCGCGGAGCCGCTCGACTTCCTCGCGCAGCTCTTCGTCGCCTTCGCGGTTGAGGAGCGTCGTTTCGAGGCGCTCGATGAGTTCAGCTTGCTCCTTGAGGCCGGCCGCGCGCTGCTCGTCCTCGCGCGCGAGGACCTCCTCCTGCTCAATTGCTAGCTGGTTGAGGCGCCTGACGTGCTCCACGTCCGTGCGGTTCGGTAGGCCAGTGCTGAGGATGCCGAGGGTGACGCGCAGCGCCTGATCGAGTTCGGTCGTCCCGACGTCTGGGCGCATCTTGGCGAGGCCAGCGCTGAGTTCCTCCAGCTCCTCGCGCAGGTCGTCGCGCAAGGCGGCCGCGCTTGCCTCGAGGTCTGCGCGCATGCCGGAGAGGACGCTCGCAACTGAGCGCTCGGCCTCCAGCTCAGCGCGCAACTCGTTGATGTGTGCGCCTAGTTCGGGGAGGTACTCGAGCAGGTTGGCGTGGTCGCTCTCGAGGGTGCGGAGGTCGTGCAGTTCACCGTCGATGTCGAGGCGGTGTACGCGCCCAACGGCGTCGTCGACGTCGCCTGACTGGTCGCGGGTGCGGTCGACGTGGTCCGTATCACCCGCGAGGTCGACGCGCGGTGCGGTCAGCGACTGCTCAGTTGCGCCGGCCAGCTCTGCGCTCGGGTCTTGTAAGGCGGCCGTGGGAGCTTGCTGACCGTCCTCGCGGCCTGCTTGGGCCTTGAGGAGCTCGCGGGCCAAGCGGTGGGCGCGCTCGAGCTCGGCCTGCACTAGGTGGCGTTGCTCCTGCGCGGCAGCGACCTGGTTGACGAGCGTCTCGAGGCGCCGCTCACGCGGGTCGCTGCTGCCACGCACCTGGTCAAGCGCGTCCTTGACCACGACTAGGTCGCGGGCCTGGAGGACGAGTTGGTCCTCGAGCTTCTGCTTGACGACGGCCAACTGGCTCTCTGCGTCACCGAGTAGCCCCGGAGCTTCGCGGCCAGCCGCATGGTCGCTCTCCACGAACTGCACTTGGGCGCGGAGCTTCTGCACTTCCGGCCACTCGAAGTAGAGGTTGAACGGCTTCAGCTCAGCCTGCAGGACCCCAAGGCGCTCGCCTTGAGCTTCGAGTCCGCCACCGCTCTCCGACGGCTTGCTCGCCCCGGCCGCAGACGCAGCGAGGCGCTCTAGGATGCCTGCCACCGTCTCCTTGGCTTGCGTCACCGGCATGAGCACCTGCAGTTGGCGGTACACGTGCGACTTCATGACCTTCTCGATGTCGCTGAGGTCGGCCGTTTCCGGTGAGCGCCCAAGTTGCCTCAAGCCGTCCTTGAGCGCCCGCGACACGATGCGCGGCGACAGGACCTGCTCGAGCTCCGTAACGGCAGTCTGGTAGACCGGGTTGACTAGAACGCTCATCGCGCTCTAGTCCGTAGCGCACCGCTGGTGCACTTGCCCCCGTCAACCACGTGGCTCATGTTCAGAACTCCTCGTCCCAATCGATGGTGGTGTGGCCCGTGTTGCCCTTGGCCGCCACGGCAGTTGCCTTGGTCGAGCCGCTCTTCTTGCCGCCGCCGAGGAGCCCGAACTGTACGCAGATGCCGCGCAGGCCGACGATGGCGAGGATCAGTGCGATGAGGACGAGGAAGGCCCAGACGACCTGGCCGGTCACGCCGTTGAACATCGACCAGCGCGTTAGGCCAGGGAACCAACTCATGTCGACGACGCTGCCTAGGAGGTCGACGAGCCCGAGGATAGCCTCGTAGAAGACGGGCACGAGCAGGAGGAAGAGCGCCCAGCCGAAAAGACGCCAGTTGCGGTTGCTACCGCCGAACGCCATGTTGAGCAGCACTAGCGGGAAGATGGCGAGGATGCCGAGGATGAGGAAGACGACGCTCCTCGTCGTGCCTGACCAGAACTTCGCTACGCCGCCTTCGACGTTGTCGGCAGCGGTGGGCGATGCACCCGCGAAGGCGTCCCGAATGACCGCGGTACGCGCCGCGAGGAGGCTGGCGTCGGCCTGCGTTAGACGCTGGCGGTCCTTGAGCGACGTGAGAAGCTCGGTCGTCGACTGCCCAAGGCTGGGATCGATCTGGTCGATCACCGGAGCGATGTCCTGTTGGTAGCTGGTGCTCAGGTCGGCGAGTGCGGTGCGGGCGCTTGACGCGTCGCCGCGGCCAACGCTGGCAACTACCCGGCCAGCAGCGGCCTCGAGCTGCTCGAACACGCTTGAGAGGCCGTCGTAACCGCGCGCGACAAGGCGAGTCGCCGTGGCGCCAGCGAACTGAGGCGGAAGCCCCGAAGTAGTGAGTTCCTGGGTCAGGCCGTCGAGCGTCTCTTGCTTCGCCGCTTCCGTCAGCGCCAGCAGGCGGGCAGCAACGGCCGCTTCTAGTGTGGCCTCGTCTACGACAGCGGGGGACTCTCCTTGGGCAGCGGCGTCGTTCGTGGTGGCGGCGCTTGCGGCGGCGCCCTGTGGCTCCGCCTCGCCTGTGGTGACTGGCTCTTCCTGCGCGCCAGCAGGAGCCTCACCGGCTTCCGGCGCATCGCTGCTCGGTGTTTCCGCGAGCGATGGCAGTACTTCGGGGGTGGGGGAGGAGAGCGCGTTCTCGGCGGCAGGAGTTCCTTCTGCCCCGCTACGAGCGGCGCTCGCTAGGCTGCTTAGGCTTGCCTGAGCACCCTCGGTTGCCGTTGCCAAGGCGGCGTCGTCGTTGGCAACGAGGGCCTGTGCGGCGCCGACAAGGTTGCGGTTGAGGGAAGCGTCGACGCGCGGGGAGTCCTGAATGAGTAGCGACTCGCCGTACGCCTTGGCGAGCCTCACGTACGCGACGTCGGGGTCCGTTGCCAGCAAGCTGGCGGCGGTGGACAACTCGGCGGATATGGTTCCCGCTGCGCCGGCCTCGAAGGCTAGCCGTAGCCCGGCCGCGGACGTGGCTGCCGCAAGCGCGGCCTGGTCGTCTGCCGAGAAGCTCAACCTTTGGGCGAGGTGCTGGAGGCGGCCGCGCGCCGTTTCGAGGTCACCGTTACTGGCGGCCAGGTAAGCGGAATCCATGACGAGGCGGCTGAAACCACCAGCTAGTACCGCCGTCTGAACGGCCATGTCGGTCTTGCTCTGGTTGTCGACGGCGATGCGCGTGCGCTCGAAGGTGCGCTCCATCGCCTGCACGAGGCTCGTGCTCGTGGCGTCGCGCGAGAGCGTCAGGAGTGCGTTGAGGGCCCGCTCAAGTTCGTCCCGCGCTTGGGCGCCGTCTTGCGGCACGCTTGCCGTTGCCACCTGGAGGTTCTCGATCGCCAGGTCGTAACGTTGGAGCACGGAATCGCCTTGCGCGAACGCCCCGCTCAGGTAGGTGAGTACCACCAAGACACCAGTAGCGAGAATCAGTTGACGCCGTATCATGCAGCCTCCTCGAGAGCGGCGCGCGCGTTCAGTACGGCACCGATGTTTACGTAGGCGTTGGTGACGACAACGACGCTGTCCTCACCGAACGGGAAGAGGAAGAGAACGCCACCGGCGCGCTCGACCGAAAAGGCGCGCAGGTCTCCTGAGCGCGCCAACAAGTGACGAGATGAAAGTACCAGACCCGGGAGCCGCGCTGCATCGATACCGTGCCCGCGCTCCAGAATGACTTCTTGGCGCCTGACCACGATCACTTGCCTGACCGCCTCGATGTCGCCGAAGAGTTGGAGCGCTCTACCCAACGCCTCTTCGCTCAGGCGAGCGATGACCTTGGCTGGCGCGGTCGTGCCTTCGCTCGATCGCTTCGCCTTCGCAGGCTTACCCGCCCCATCCTCACCAAGCTGGGCGAGGTTGCGGCCAGGTAGGCGACCAACTCCCGCGGCCGGGGCGTACGGCAGAACCGTGGCAGGGGCGAGGCGAGGCGTAACGACCTCACCGCCCTGAGCTAGCGCGCCGACGGCATCCTGAGCAGGTAGGGGTTCAGCCACTGCCGCCGCGCTCGCTGCCGTGGCAGCGGCCGGCGCAGCGCCTGACACTCGCGCCATGAGCCGCTCGGACGTGAGGCTCAGCATGGCGTGCTCGGCGTCGACCTCGGCGATCAGCGCCTCGGCGACTGGCATGGCCGAACCCACCCCGAGGTCGGAGTTGGTGGCAAGCTCCTCGGCGAGGCGCTTGAGGGTGCTCGTTAGGCCCGCGCGGGGCAAGCTCCGACTGAGCTCCTTGCGCACCCTGCCAGCCAGCAGGTGACGCATTGCGCTGGTAGTGACGGTGTCGCTGTCGTGGCCCTTTGCCGCCAATGCGCCCTCGAGAATCGCGTGAGCCACACGAGGCGAGACGAGGGCCGATAGCGCCGCATGCGTGTACCTGTATACGTCGTTAGGCATGCCCCTCCTTCCGCCTCCCCCGCTGCGGAGCATAGTGCCGCGAGGCACGTCGTGGTTGTGAGATATTCCGTTGGGAAGCGACTTAGGGAGCTACCACCGCGCCTTTGGGGTCAGCTGTCGGCCACGGTGCGACCGTCGGGTCGCTCCAGCGCCCGCGCAAGGCCCTGCGCCACGGACAAGGCGGCCGAGTAACGCATGCGTGCCGGACCAACGAGGGTGAGCTGGCCGTTCGAGCGTCCTAACGAGAACGAGGCGCCCACGCGGGCAACACGGTCGTCCAACTCGAGGCTGAGGCCGCTGCCCTCGTCGACAGCGGGGGCGTCAAGTTCCAGCTGCTCAAGTGCGGAGCGCACGAAGGCAGGGTCGGCGCATTCAGGCTCCGAGAGGAGCTGGCTGATGCCCTCGCGGAATACGCGTGGTGGCTGTAGGTCGCTCCAGGCCCTGGCCAACGCGACCAGCGTCCGGCCGAGCTCCGCCTCCGCCCGCTTGGCGATCTCGAGGAGGGCGGTCGGCACCTCACCCAGAGGTTGGGAGAGCTGGCGCAGGTTGCGCTCGGCGTCGTCGATCACGTCTTCTGTTGGTGCGGGGTCGACGGTGACGCCCAACTGCCTCACTATGCCGTTCTCGAGCACCACGACGGCGAGCATGCGGTTGGCGCTCAACTGCGAGAGGTGGATCTCGAGGATGTGCATGGTGTCGTCTGCCGGCAGCCTCACGGTCACGGCGTAGCCGGATAGCTCGGCGGCCAGGCGAGTGGCAAGGGTGAACAGGTCGTCGCCTTCTGCGCCCCTCAGGCGTTGGGCCAGCTGGGCGCGTTGCAGTGCGGCGAGCGGCCGCGGCGGCAGGAAGCTCGAGGCGTAAGTCCGGAAGCCAAGCGTGGTCGGGATGCGCCCGGCCGAGGTATGCGGCTGTTGCAGGAGACCGGCGCCCTCGAGGGAGCCGAAGTCGTAGCGCACCGTGGCCGGGCTCACCTCCAGCTGTGCCGCGATGTGCCCAGACGCGACTGGGTGCGCGGTAGCGATGTACGCTTCCGCAACCAGTTCCAGGACGCGTGCCCGGCGCTCGTTCATGGAAGCGATGCTACCACCGGCGCGGACGAGACCAAGTAAGGCCCCGTCAAGCAACCGTTCAGCCCTCTGCTAGCTCGACGATTCTTTCCAGGTGCTCGGCGGCGACCGGCATGACGCTCAGGCGGTTGCCGCGCGCGAGCAGCGGCATGCCGTTCAACTGCGGATCGGTCTTCATCTCGCTGAGCGTGACCGGTCTGGCCAGCTCACGCACCGGTTCGAGGTCGAC
>JBIQMD010000069.1:0-7252 GCA_044463725.1 Truepera radiovictrix | reverse complement strand
GTCCGCAGAGCTTGAATCTGCGCCGCAATTCAGGCAAGGGCGGCGGGGCGCGGCTCTTCTTCCTGCGCTACGCCACCTTCACAGAGCGGCTTGTCGCTGTCCTCCTCTTGGCGGCGGCAATGGCCCTCACCGGCCTGCAAGGCTGGGCGCGTGACGGTGATGCCTTGCCTGCCGCTTGGGGTTCTGGCTCGCTTGCGTCCGTGCCGTCGCTAGATGCCTTGGCTCGCATTACGGGCAGCGGCCCAGACATCGGGTTCGTTAGGGGCTATGCAGAGCAGACCGCTGGCCTGACCGATCCGGCTGCGGAGGCGTACCGCACGGCGCCTAACGACGCCGACGCCGTCAACAACCTCGGCGTACTGACGAACGATCCGGCTCTCCTCCGGCGCGCACTCGACCTCAAGCCGGGTCTGCCGGCCGCGAACTTCAACCTTGGCCAGGGCAGCAACCCTTCGCGGCTCATGGCGGCGTTCGCTCCTGACGACAAGGCGCTCGTCGTGCCGGACGAGACGCGGTTGCGCAACGCCGTAACCGGCACCTTCCTAGAGGCGCTAGCCAACGTCTTCACTAACCCGTGGGCTGCCCTAACCGGCGTTGCCGGCGTCGGGGTCGTGCACTGGGTGTGGCTCGTCATCGTCGTTGTGTTCCTCATCGTCGTGCTCTTCAACCTCATCCAGCTCGTGCTGCCGCGCCCACGCCTGGCGCGCAACGCGCCGCGCACGCCCCTGTATCACGTACTCGCCGTGCTCCTCCCGGGCACCGGCCAGGCCGACGAGTTCTGGGGCCTGCTGCTTTCCGTGCCGTGGGCGATATTCGGCGTCGACCTGCTCCTTCACTACGTGCCGCTCGGGGTCGGACCCGCCATCGGTTACATGACGGACCTCATAGCGTTAGGCGCCATCTACCTGATCAACCTGGTGACGTTCTTCGTCGAGTTGGCCTCGTACAACAGACGCATGAAGGCGCTCAAGGTCAACGACCCACAGACGGCCCGCGAGTACGGCATGCGAGTCGGGGCCTGACCACGACTTCAGCTACCAAGGAGCGCTCGCACTTGACGGGGTACGGCCTCGTTGCGTTCGCGGCGCTCCTCTGGGCGTTGTTGGGGGTCTTCTCCAAGAACCTCCTCGCCGCAGGTATCGGGCCGACCGAGATAGCGTTCTGGCGCGCCGCGATCGGCGGCGGACTGTTCGTCGTGCATGCTCTGGTGGAGGGAGACTTGCGCCTCCAGCGGCGCTCTGACGCCCTGGCGTTCGTGGCGTTCGCGCTCGTTGGCGTGACGCTCTTCTACACGGCCCTCAACATCGCCATCGACGCTGGCGGCGTGAGCCTGGCGTTCATACTCCTCTATTCCGCGCCAGCGTTCGTAGCTGTGCTCGCTGCCATCCTGCTTGGTGAGCGCCTCACGCGGCTGAAGGGCCTGCTGGTGGCCATGGCGGTCGTGGGGGTGGCGCTCGTTGCTCAGGGCGGCGAGTCGGGCATGACCGTCAGCTTCAGGAGCGTCACCTGGGGGCTTGTTGCGGGTGCCTCGTACGCGAGTTACTACCTGTTCGGCAAGTGGATCCTCAGACGTTACCGGCCGGCCACCATCTACGCCTTCGTCATGCCGCTCGGGGCGCTCGGGTTGGTGCCGTTCACGCCGTTCGCCGCCGTAACGCACGCCACCCTAGAGATCTGGCTTTACCTCACCCTCATGGCCGTGCTCTCGACGTATGCCGCCTACTTCGTCTACTTCACGGGGCTGAAGCGCGTCGAGGCGTCGAGGGCGGTGCTCGTGGCGACCATCGAGCCCGTCGTTGCGGCGGCGCTCGCCGCCTGGCTCTTCGGTGAGCGCCTCGGTACCCTCGGCATTCTCGGCGGGGCGCTAGTGGTGGGCGCCGCCATGCTCTCCGCCCTCCCCGAGCGTGCGCGAAGCTCGAGCGCCAGCGAGCCCGTCGGCGCCAACAGCCACGTTGACGACCTCATACGCTAGTGCTAGCATTGCAACGTTATCAGCGGGAATGCATAAGCATCCACTCGCTCACTAACCCACGCATCATGGCTAGCACCCGGCGCCCCCACCACCTCAGTACCCAGAAGAACCTACGAGCCCGACGTAGCTGAGCGCACTGACGCCACCTCGCTAGCGTTGCCATCACGGCCGCTCCCCTGAGGTGGCGGCCGTGATTCTCGGTCGTCATTATGCATGCATGCCGGGTAAGCGTTACCCACTAGCGCCAGAACGTCAAGGAGCAGAGATGAACGCAAACGAGAAGCAAGTCAAGAAGGTCGTACTGGCGTACTCAGGAGGGCTCGACACTTCCGTCATCCTCCATTGGATCAAGGCGAAGTACGGCGCAGAGGTCGTTGCCTTCACGGCCGACATCGGCCAGGGCGACGAGGTAGCAGAAGCCAAGGCCAAGGCCCTGCGCACCGGCGCCGTCGCCGCATACGCGGTCGACCTGCAGAAGGAGTTCGTCGAGGACTTCGTCTTCCCCGTGCTGCGCTCAGGCGCGACCTACGAGGGTTACTACCTTCTCGGCACCTCGTTCGCTCGGCCGCTCATCGCCCGCAAGATGGTCGAGATCGCAGAGGCAGAGGGCGCGGACGCCGTCGCGCACGGCGCAACCGGCAAGGGCAACGATCAGGTGCGCTTCGAGCTGTCCGCCTACGCCCTTAAGCCCGACATCCAGGTCATTGCCCCGTGGCGCGAGTGGGACTTGAAGGGCCGCGAGGACTGCATCGCTTACGCCAAGGAGCACGACATCGACGTGCCCGTCACGAAAGAGAAGCCGTACTCGACGGACGCGAACCTGTTCCACATCTCCTACGAGGGCGGCGTCCTCGAGGACCCGTGGGCCGAGCCGCCGCGCGGCATGTGGAAGCTCACCGTCGACCCGGAAGACGCCCCGGATGAAGGGCAAGTCGTCACCGTCACCTTCGAGCACGGCAACCCAGTAGCCATCGACGGCGAGCGCCTCTCACCCGTAGAGCTCCTCACCAAGGCGAACGCCATCGCTGGCAAGCACGGCGTCGGGCGCGTTGACATCGTCGAGAACCGCTTCGTCGGCATGAAGTCGCGCGGCTGCTACGAGACGCCGGGCGGCACCCTCCTCTTCCACGCCCACAAGGCCGTCGAGTCGTTGACCCTCGACCGTCAAGTCCTGCAACTGAGGGACGACCTCGTGCCCCGCTACGCCGCCGCTGTCTACAACGGCTTCTGGTTCGCGCCTGAGCGCGTCGCGTTGCAGAACCTCATGGACGACATCCAGCAGGTCGTCAACGGTGAAGCGCGCATCAAGCTCTACAAGGGCGGCGTCACCGTGCTCGGTCGCCGCTCGCCCAACAGCCTCTACCGCCAGGACGTCGTCACCTTCGAGGAAGACAGCGTCTACCACCAGGCTGACGCGGACGGCTTCATCAAGCTGAACGCCCTCAGGCTCCGGATCGCCAAGCAGCTCGCGTCGGCAACGGCGCAGGGCTGAGGGCGAGGAGCAGTGGCCAGCCCCGCCGTTCTCCCCAAGAAACCAGGGGCCGATTACGCTCCGCCGCGTCTGCGGGACGCCAGGGCCTCGGACATCACCTCACTTGCGCGGCTATACGCCGTCGCGCGCCCCGAACTGGCGCTGAATGCCGCCGACTTCCGTGAGTGGCTCTCGCTGAACAGCACACTGCTCGTAGAGGACGCGGCCGGCGAAGTCGTGGCCGCGCTGCGCTACGGCGAGGAGGCAGAGGGGTGGCGCGTCGAGCCGATCGTCACGCACCCGGATCACCGCGGCCAAGGTTACGGGCGCTGGCTGATGACCATGCTCGAGGCGGAAGCCATCCGCACCAACGTGCCTTACCTCGCCCTGCAGCTCACCGACCCGGCCGTTCTCCCCTATTACCTTCGCCTTGGCTACCGGCCGGTGGAGGACGACCAGCTCGACCTCGTCAAGCGCGTCGGTGGGGTATGGCAGCGGCGGAGCAGCGCATCGTGAGCGGCGCGACTGACAAGCCGCGTGACGCCCGCATGTGGGGCGGCAGGTTCGATGAGCCAACCGACGCGCTCGTGCAGCGCGTCAACGCCTCGATCACCGTCGACTCCGCCATGGCCGAGGATGACCTACTCGGCTCCATCGCCCACGCGAAGATGCTGGCGCGTCAAGGGATCATCACGAGCGCGGAGGGCGACGCCATCGTCGCAGGCCTGCGCGAGCTGCTGGTAGAGGTGCGCGCGGGCAAGGTGGCGTGGCGCGAGGAGCTCGAGGACGTGCACATGAACCTCGAGTCGCTCCTCACGGAGCGCCTCGGCGCCGTTGGCGGCAAACTCCACACCGCCCGCAGCCGCAACGACCAGGTCGCCACGGACGCCCGCCTCTACCTAGCGCGCCGCGGTAGCGAGCTGCGCGAACTCGTCGTCGAGTTGCGGCGGGTGCTCGTGCAGTTGGCTGCTGAGCATATCGACGTGATCATGCCCGGCTACACGCACTTGCAGGTAGCGCAGCCAGTGCGCTTCTCGCACCATCTGCTCGCCTACCACGAGATGTTCAAGCGCGATCAGGGCCGCATCGAGGACGCGCTCGAGCGGGCAGACGTGTCGCCGCTCGGCGCCGGAGCCCTCGCCGGCACGACGTTCCCGATCGACCGCGACCTGACGGCCGAGCTTCTCGGCTTCGCCAACGTTGCAGCCAACTCGCTCGACGCCGTCTCCGACCGCGATTACATGCTCGAGACGCTCTCCGCCCTCTCCATCCTGATGATGCACCTCTCGCGCTTGAGCGAGGAGCTCATCTTGTGGTCCTCTGCCGAGTTCGGCTTCGTCACGCTCAGTGACGCCTACACGACTGGCAGTTCGATCATGCCGCAGAAGAAGAACCCGGACGTCTGCGAGCTCGTTAGGGGAAAGACAGGCCGTGTCTATGGCGCCCTCGTCGGACTCCTCACGGTCATGAAGGGCCTGCCGCTGGCATACAACAAGGACATGCAGGAGGACAAAGAGGGCCTGTTCGACGCGCTAGACACGGCACGCGATTGCGTGCGCCTCTACGTCGGCATGCTGCCGCGCATGCGCGTAAATGCAGACCGCATGCGGAGCGCTGCTGGGCGCGGGTACTCGAACGCCACCGACCTCGCAGACTACCTGGTACGCCGCGGCCTGGCGTTCCGCGACGCTCACCACGTCGTCGGTCGCCTGGTTGGGTCGGCGGTGCAGCGCGGCGTAGCCCTCGAGGAGCTGCCGCTAGCAGAGATGCAGGAGGCCGAGCCTGCCATCGGCGCAGACGTGTTCACCGCACTCGAGCTCGACACGGTGGTTGACGCGCGCAAGTCCTACGGCGGCACCGCACGCGCCCGCGTGCTCGAGCAGGTGGCCGCGGCCAAAGCCGACCTCGAGGCCGTCAAGCCGCTAGGGCGCACCAACCGAGTGGAGGAGCAAGGATGAGCGAGTTCCTTGGCACGACGCCACTACCCCTGCCTGCCGCACCAGACGCCAAGCCGGCCGTGCAACTGAGTGTGCGCCCGGCCCGCGCCGAGGACGTTCCGCTCATCTTCGAGAACATCGGTTACTGGGCCGGCCAAGGCCGCATGCTCGTGCGACCGATGCAGAACATCTTCGAGAACCTGCGCGACTTCTTCGTCGCCGAGGTGGACGAAGGCGAGGGCCCGCAGTTCGCGGGCAACGGCGCCATGCACATCCTGTGGGGCGACATCGCAGAGGTCCGTGGGCTGGCGGTAGCACCGAACGTCCGCTCGCGCGGCGTCGGCAAGGCGCTCGTAGCTGCGTGCGAGGAGGAGGCGCGGCGCGTAGGCATACCCGTACTCTTCGCGTGGACCTACGAGGTCGAGTTCTTCGAGCGCTGCGGCTTCAACCTCATCGACAAGACGCGCGACCTGCACCCGCGCGTGTGGTCCGAGTGCCTCCGTTGCCCCTTCTACGTCGGCTGCAACGAGAACGGCGTAGTCAAGCGTTTGGACGGCATCCCGCTGCCACACAACCTCCCGGAGCCGCCCCCAGCGCAAGTGCCGCCCGGCATCCGCTGAGAACCTGACGCCCTTGACCGGCCGCGTGAGCCACGCTTGCGCGGCCGGTATAGTCGAGCCGTGACGGCCAAAGTCCTGTTAGCGCACACTGGCGGCACCATCGGCATGCGCCGTGGCGCGCGTGGTTACGCGCCGAGCCCAGGCCACCTAGCAGAGTTGCTGGCGCGGATGCCCGAACTGTCGGACCCGCGCATGCCGGAGATCGATCTCGTCGAGTTCGCGCCGCTCCTGGACTCGGCCGACATGACCCCGCCAGACTGGACGCGCATCGCTGAGGAAGTAGCTCGGCGGCACGACGACGTCGACGGCGTGGTCGTCCTTCACGGCACTGACACCATGGCGTTCACGTCGTCCGCCCTCTCGTTCCTGCTCGAGGGCCTCTCGAAGCCCGTGATCGTCACGGGTTCACAGGTGCCCCTCGTCGAGTTGCGCTCCGATGCCCGCGAGAACCTCGTCACCTCACTACAACTCGCTGCTCGCCCCGACCTGCACGAGGTGTGCGTCTACTTCTCCGGCCTAGTGTTGCGCGGCAACCGCGCCACCAAGGTCTCGGCTGCTGGCTTCGACGCGTTCGACTCACCTAACGAACTGCCGCTCGGGCGGGTCGGCGTCGACATCACGCTGAGACCAGGCGCCGCGAGGCAGGCGCAGGCCGGGCCGCTGCGCGTGCGGCCACTGCGAGACGTGACAGTCGCTGCGGTGCGCCTCTTCCCCGGCATGAGTGCGCGCTTCCTGCGCCACGTATTGCGCGAACCGCTCGAGGGCCTCGTGCTCGAGACATATGGGTCCGGCAACGCACCGACGCGCGACCTTGAACTGCTGCGCGAGCTGGCCCACGCCGTCGAACGCGGCGTGGTCGTGGTGAACACCACGCAGTGCCTGCGCGGCAGGGTCGACATGGCTGGTTACGCTACCGGCGCCGCCCTTGCCGAGACGGGCGTCGTTGGCGGCGCAGACATGACGCCGGAGGCGGCACTAAGCAAGCTCATCTACTTGCTAGGTGGCGACATCGGGCCGGAAGCCGCGCGGGCCGCCATGACGCGAGACTTGCGCGGCGAGCTGACGCCCGGCTAACACGCCGCTCACGGCGCTAGCGCGGCCCGCGGTTATGCTGGGTTCGTGTTCGACAACGACATCGTCGCTGCTACCTCCAGCCTGCCAGCCCTAGCTGGCGCTCGGCTAGATCACGTTGGCATCGCGGTCGCGCACTTGGCTGGTGGCGCTGAGCCGTTCGAGCTCCTCGGCCTCGAGC
>JBIQMD010000068.1:0-7252 GCA_044463725.1 Truepera radiovictrix | reverse complement strand
GGCGGCGCCCTGGTGGTGCTGGCGTTAGCCGTCCTGAGCCTCACGGTGGGTGTCTTCGACCTCTCCTGGCGCGGGATCATCGAGGGCGGCGCGGACCGCGCGGACGCGCTGGTACTCCTCGCCAGCCGCGTGCCTCGCACCATCGCCGTGTTACTGGTCGGCGCCTCTATGGGGGTCGCTGGTCTACTCATGCAGCTCCTGTCACGCAACCGTTTCGTTGCGCCCTCCACGGCAGGCACGGTCGAGTCGGCCAGCCTCGGCATCCTCGTCGCCATGCTGCTCGCGCCAGCCGCGCCCATCATGGTCAAGATGCTCATCTCGGCGGCGTTCGCCCTGGCGGGCACCGCCCTCCTCATGGCGATCGTCGGCCGCACACCGCTCAGGTCGCCGCTCGTCGTACCGCTGATCGGGCTCATGCTCGGCGGCGTCATCGGCGCAGCCACCACCTTCATCGCCTACCGCTTCGACCTCCTGCAGTCCCTCGCCAGCTGGACGACCGGCGACTTCTCGCGCGTGCTGCGCGGCCGCTACGAGCTCCTGTGGGTGGCGGGCGGACTAACGGCGCTTGCGTACTTCGCCGCCGACCGCTTCACGGTAGCCGGGATGGGCGAGTCGTTCACGAAGAACTTAGGCCTCAACTACCGCCGCGTGATGGCGTTAGGCCTCGTCATCGTGGCGTTGGTAACGGCCGTCAACGTCGTTACGGTAGGCGCAGTGCCGTTCATCGGGCTCGTAGTGCCCAACGTCGTCAGCCTGCTCGTTGGCGACAACGTCAGGCGCGCGGTGCCGTGGATCGCCATCTTCGGCGCTGGTTTCGTGCTCGCATGCGACCTCCTCGGCCGCACCCTGCGCTACCCGTACGAAGTGCCGGTCGGCACCGTCATCGGCGTCGTCGGCGCGGCACTCTTCCTCTTCCTCCTCTTCAGGCGGTCGGCTCGTGTCGGCTGAAGCCACTCGCACCCGCCCGCAAGCAGGAGCAGGCGCACTAGTCGGGCGCCGCCAGCTCGACCGCCGGCGCTGGGGTCGGTTCTCGCCAACCGTCGTGCTCGTCGTACTTGGCTTGCTCGTCCTCGTCTCCATCTACCTCTTCATGACCTTGGGCGCGCGCGGTTCATGGGAGTTCATCCTCCAGTTCCGTGGCCGCAAAGTGATCGGCATGCTCCTCGTCGGCACCGCGATCGCCACCTCGACCGTCATGTTCCAAACGGTGACGAACAACCGCATCCTCACCCCATCGATCATGGGGTTCGACGCGCTCTACGTCCTGCTCCAAACGTGCCTGGCGTTCTTCCTCGGCGCGGCAGGCCTTACCCAGCTAGACAGCCGCATGATGTTCGCCGCCGAGACGGTCGGCCTCATGATCTTCGCTGGCGCCCTCTACTACTGGCTGTTCGTAGTTGGGCACCGCAGCCTCCACCTGCTCGTGTTGGCCGGCATCGTGCTTGGCGTCATGCTGCGGAGCTTCACCAGCCTGCTGCAACGCGTGATGGACCCACTAACGTTCGCCGTCCTGCAGGACGCAACGTTCGCGAGCTTCAACACGTTCGACGCGCGGTTACTGGCCCCAGCAGCGATCCTCGTAGGGCTGGCGCTGTTCGGCGCCTGGCGCCTCCGCTACCAGCTAGACATCCTCGCACTCGGCCGCGAGATGGCCATCGGGCTGGGGGTCGATTACCGCCGCACCGTCATCCAGGCACTGCTGATCATCACGGCGCTCGTCGCGGTATCAACGGCGCTCGTCGGTCCAGTTACGTTCTTCGGGTTGGTAGTGGCCAACCTCGCGTACGCCCTGGTGCGCTCATACCGCCACCAGGTCATCCTGCCGGCCGCCGCGCTCCTCGCCGCTGTCGTGCTCATCCTCGGGCAAACGGTGCTCGAGCGCATGCTCGGCCTAGGCACCAGCCTTTCGGTCATCGTCGAGTTCGTAGGTGGCCTACTGTTCATCTATCTCGTGTTAAGAGGTGTAGTCAGATGATCACCGCACAGAACCTCACCAAACGCTATGGCAATTCGGTCGTGCTCGACCAGGTGAGCGTCGAGATACCACGCGGCGGCATAACGGCCTTGATCGGCCCGAACGGCGCAGGCAAATCGACCCTCCTGTCGCTGATCGGGCGCCTGCTCAAGCCGGACGGCGGCGTCGTAACGATAGACGGCGTGCCAACCACGGGCATGAAGCAAGCCGACTTCGCCAAGAAGGTCGCAATCCTCAAGCAGGACAACCACCTTGCCGTGCGCCTTACCGTCGAGGACCTAGTCACCTTCGGCCGTTACCCCCACTCGCACGGGCGGCCGAACATGGACGACCGCAGGCACGTCGAGAACGCCATCGAGTACCTCGAGCTAGGCGACCTGCGCCACCGTTTCCTAGACGAACTCTCCGGCGGCCAGCGCCAACGCGCGTTCGTGGCCATGGTCCTGTGTCAAGGCACCGATTACGTGCTGCTGGACGAGCCCCTCGCAAGCCTAGACATGCGCCACGCCGTCGCCATGATGAAGCGCATGCGCGGCGTAGCCCAGGACCTTGGCAAGTCAGTCGTCATCGTGCTGCACGACATCAACTTCGCCGCGTCGTACGCGGACACCATCGTCGCGATGAAAGACGGGCGCATCATCCAGCACGCGGTCGTCGACGAGGTCATGACGCCACACGCGCTGCGGGCCATCTACGACGTGGACGTCCACGTGCAGAACATCGGCGGTAAGCCCATCGGCGTGTACTACAGCTGAGCCATCGTGTTTGCCGGCAGCCCTTGCTGCGCGCCAAGCGCAGGACTTGCCGCTCGCACGCGTTCGGGGTGACAGTTGCCTGCCGCGCGCGCGAAGATCCAGGCGCACGCTGGCGCAGGGAGTTGCCCGCCAGCCGTTGCGTACTAGCTGGCTGCCAGGAGCGCGGCCGGGGTGGCAGGCAACTCGGCGCCTACTTCTTCGAAGCGCCGCCGCGCGCGCTCGAGAGCCGCGCGGGCGCCGTGCCCGTCGTCCTTGTGAAGGTGGGCACGAACCTCGAGCGCCACTAGCGCCTCGTCGTAAGGCGCCGACTCCTGCAGCCAGCGCGCCAAGCGCGCGCAGGCGTCCGGGTGTTCGCTAGCGCTGGCTGCCGCCAACGCCACGGCGCGGTCGGTGACGAGCGCAGCGAGCGCACCAGCCTCGACTTCCGGGGCGTCTTGGAGGAACGGTCCGCGCCAGGCCAGCAGGGCAGCACCTTGTCCTGAGTCCGCCGTGGCCGCCAGGAACTCCTCGACATCCGTCTTCACCGCCGCGCCAAGCGCGTATCCCTCACCCGTGCGCGCAATGACTTGCTGCCCGTACTTGTGCCTGACTTGATAAACGAGCTGCTTGAGGTCGCCTTGGGCGCCTGCTTCGCGGCGGTGCGGGTAAAGGGCGTCGCCTAGCTGCATGTCGCTCACTCCCGGCTCTCCAGCCACGCGTGCGAGGAGGAGCAGCGCTAGCAGGCGCCTGCGCTGCTCGCCCTTCACCACCTGCGGGGCGCCAGGTGGACCAAGGCGCATCTCGCCGAGCACCTCTAGGCGGCGCTCAGCCTCGCTAGCGTGGCCGACCGCGGCTGGCGCGGCAGCTGCCCGCGGGAAGGCCCTGTCGACCAAGATGCGACCCAACCCGAGGCCGCGCTCGTCGAACCACGCCAGCGCCTCGGTTGCCGCGCGCGGGTTCTTGGTCACGCGGCCAAGGTCGATGGCGATCTTGTTGGCCTCCAGCTCTTGCCCGCCCTGCCTAGCGGCCGCCAACGCCCCCGCCAGCGCCTCGGCTGCCGCCTGGCGTGCGCCTTGCGCCTCTAATGTGAGGCCCGTCACCCACTGCGTGCGGCAGTCGTCGGCAGGGGAAGCGCCAGCCGCCGAGCCGAGCGCAGCCATCTCGTCTGCCTGCGCTCGGGCGGCCGCGGCGTTGCCGAGCCGCGCGTTGGCCGCCGCCGCGTCGAAGAGGATCTCGCGGACGAGGCGCGGTGCCCCGGTCTCGCGGGCGAGGAGCAACGCGCGTTCACCGAAGCTGACCGCCGTGACGTAGTCGCCCTTCGCGAGGTGCAAGGAACTCGTCATGGCGATGGTGTTGATGAGGAAGCGCGACGGCCCGTAGAACTCAAGCGTCTCTAGCGCCTCGGTGAGGAGGTCGTCAGCCTCCTCGAAGCGGCCCTGGTCGATGCGCAGCTCAGCAAGCGCGGCCTGCGCGAAGGCGTAAGAGCGCCCCTCGCTGCCCGCTCTCCGCAGCGAGAGGCACTCCTCGAGGGCGTCGTTCATCTCCGCGTAACGCCCCAACTGCTTGAAGAACGCCGCCTGGTTGAGCCGCACCGTGCTGAGCGCGCGCAAGGAACCGAGCTCCTGCAGCTCATGCGCCGCCTCGTCGATGGTGGTGAGGGCGACGGCGTAATCGCCGCGGTGGAAGGCGGTTAGGGCCTTGACGGAGAGGAACTCGCAGCGCAACTCCCGGCTAACGGTCGGGAGGCCGATCCCGCGGTCGAGCAGTTCAGTTGCCAACTCCATGCCGCCAGTAGCCAACGCCGATGCGGCCGCGGCCCGCAGCCACCCCGCGTTGCTTGCCTCCTGCAGCTCCGGGTAGGCGTTCCAGAGTTCGAGGGCTTCGCCGTGGCGCCCGGCGGCGTTGTAGCTCGTGAGGAGCAGGCCGGCAACGGCGGTCTCGCTGGCGCCTCTACGTCGATACTCCTCCGCCAGCTCGCGCACCTCGTCAAGCCGTCCGGTGCCTGCCAGCGCGTGGGCGTAGCTTGTCACCATCTCCACGTTGGCCGTTGGTTCGGCCGCCGCCGTTCCCAGAAGGGCTAGCGCCGCCTCGAGGTCGGTGTTCACGAGCACCAAGCCAGCCTCGAAGGCTAGATGTGCCCGCTCGGCGCCCTCCGCATGCCTGCTAGCTGCGGCACGCAGCCGGGCGGCGGCTACCTTGTTCGGCGCCGCCGCTACCGCGGCCGTCAGGAGTTCGAGCGCGTCCGCGCCCGTCAGTCCGGCGGCGTCGACGAACGGCGCCGCCGCAACAGGGTCGTGGCGCAACGCAGCGAGTGCGCGCATGGCCAACTCGCGTAGGCGCGGCGCACTCAACCCGGCCCGCGCCACGTCGCGCACTAGTCCATGCGCGAAGTCGCCGCCGCGCAGCACCCCCTGGCGCACGAGCCGCTCGGCTGCAGCGGCCAGCACGTCGGGGCCGACGCCCGCCACCGTTGCCCACAACCCAACGTCTATGGGTCCGGCTGGTAGCACCGCGCGCGCCTCGATCAGCGCCGCCGCCCCCTCGCCCGAGGCCTTGGCGTTCGCAACCAAGTACTCGATGACCGCGCCAACGCGCGGCGGCCGCAGGTCAGGCGCGGGTTCGCGCCAGTTCCAGCGGCGCCCGTCGCTCCACAGGTGCCCGGCGCGGCTCAACTGCCTCAAGTACTCGAGCGTGAATAGTGGGTTGCCTGCCGCGCGCGCGAAGATCCAGGCGCAAGCTGGCGCAGGGAGTTGCCCGCCAGCCGTTGCCTCGAGCAGCGCGGTGGCGGACTCCTCGCCCAGAGGCTCGAGCCATACGTGGTTGAAAGCTGGAGTAGCCTCGTGCCTGCTGCCCACCACCAGCACGACCCCACGAAGGCGCTTCACGCCCTCAGCTAGCTGCAAGGCGAAGCTGCTCACGTCCGGTTGGGCGTCCTGAAAGTCATCGAGGTGCAGCACGAACGGCGCCAGCTGCTTGAGCAGCGCGGTCACCGCTGCGACCAACGTGCCGGTCTCTACCTGCTGGGCGTCGGCAGCGGCGTCAAGGGTGCCTTGCGCCCAGGTGGCCAACTTGGGGGAGGCCGGTAGCGCCGCGACGATCTGCGCCAATGGCAACGTTGCCGAGCAACTCGCAGAACGGCACGCCAACTGCGCCAACGCCTGCGCAGCCAGCCACGACTTCCCGATGCCCGGTCCACCGAGCAACGCCAACGCCACACCGGAACGACCGGCGATCGCCCCGCGCAACTTGTCGGTCAGCTCCACCAACCTAAGATCCTGCATGGGGGCCTCGCACCACCTGCAAATGGCAATTCGTCAGCGATTATACGCAGGAGGTCAGTGGCAGCCAACCAGCCACCAGGCTACCCGTCCTCAGCAAGCTGGGCCCCGCAGTTCGCGCAGAACTCACCGAAAGGGGCAAGGATCGCGGACCCGCAGCGCGGGCAGCCGGTGAGCATCCGGACGCCGTCGTTAGGGCAGAAGTTCTCCCCCACCGTCGCAGGCGTAGCGCGCAGGCAGCACGGGCAGACGTGGTACGAGGCGGCGGGTAGTTCCTGGCCCGACGACGCGCCCTTGACGGGCCCATCGGAGTGGTCCTGGCGGGGTGGCATGCCGCATGTTCACCGGACGTTAGTTATAGGGCGGTTATAAGGGGGCCGCTGGCACTAGCGTTCGGCGTCTCTCAGCACCCGACGCGCCTGCCGCATGACGGCTTCGTCGACCATCGGTAGCCATCTGCATGTGGCCGGCGGCAACGGCCAGGCCGGCCGAAAAATCGATGACGCTGATACCAGCCCGCGCCGGCGGACCGTCCGGTTCGCCGCCAGGTGCCGCGCCGTCCCACCACAGGGGGACCCCTCGCGAAATACAAAGCGAACCGCCAGCCGCAATCGGGCTGGCGGTTCGCACTTTCTTACTATCGGCTTACGCCGAGGTCAGTCCTTACTCCGCAGACGGCGGGGTGAGGAGGTTGGCGTAGATGCGGTAGGCGCCCGGCACGTTGTTCTCGATCTGCGTGTGCAGCACGAGGCTCGTGTAGGTGTAGCGGCCCTTGCCGACGTTGGTGGTGAGCATGGAACCGAGGAACGGCAGCTCATCCCAGGTGTCTGGCCACTGAGCGTCCGTGACGCTGAAGAGCGGGGTGTAGTGCTCGTCCCACTCCTGGGCGAAGTAGAGGCCGCGCTCCTTGACCCAGTCGTCGAAGTCGGCGCTGGTAAGGGTGTTCGGCGTGGTCATGATCGGGTTGGTCGGGTCGAGGAACTCGACTTCGCCGTCGGCTGCAGTCACGCGCGAGAGGAGGGAGACACGGCCGAGTTGGATCTCGTACGGCGGCACGGTCTCGGGATCCCAGGCGTCTGCGGGGCGGTGGTACTGGACGAGCAGGTTGCCGCCATCTTCGACCCACTGCATGAGACGCTCGTTAGCCGCGAACAGGTCGGGGCGCGCACGGTAGGCGTAGATGCCCACGGCGATCGAGTCGTACTTGCTGAGGTCGCCGGTCGTGAGGTCGTCCTCGGTGAGGAGGTCGACGTTCATGCCGATCT
>JBIQMD010000067.1:0-7257 GCA_044463725.1 Truepera radiovictrix | reverse complement strand
TGCCGCGCAACGCCTCGAAGGTGCGGCGCGCACCGTCGAGGTCGCCGCGCCGCGCTTGCGCGACGGCGAGAAGGTTGCCAACGGCGACGTCGTTAGGGCTCTTGGTGAAAAGCGGCCCGAGGAGCGCTTCGGCTTCCTCAGCGCGCCCGCTCTGCAGGAGGAGGTCGGCTTGCGCTACTACCAGGTCGGTGCTGTCCGGGTAGAGGGCCTTACCGGCCTCGACGATAGCGAGGGCGTCGGTCGCGTAAGCGGACGGCAGTAGGCGGGCGAGGGCGTAGAGGCCAGCCGACCGGGCCAGTGGTTCGCCGACGGCCTGCTGCAGGTAGGCGACGGCGTCACCGGCGGCGCCGCCGTCGATGAGGCGGCGCATCACCGCGCCACGTAACAGCACTGACTCCGGCGCGTAGCTTTCGGCGCGGCGCAACGCCTGCAGCGCGCGCTGGGAGTCCGCTTGGCGTGCGCTTAGCCGGATGTAGGCATCGACAAAACGCGGGTAGGCGCTGATGGCGGCCTGCAGGTCGACGCTCGGGTCCACGGTCGGGGTGGCAGAAGCGGCCCCCATGGAGGCGCGGCCTGCCAGCGCCACCGCGTGGCTAGGGTTGGCGGTAAGCGCCGCGGCGAAGGCGGCTGCGGCCAGGTCGGGCTCGTTGGCGGCATCGAAGACCACGCCTGCGGTTGCCTGCACCTCGGCGTCGTCTGGAGCAAGTTCTGCAGCGGCCTTGGCCGCGACGACAGCCCCGGCGAGGTCGCCGTCTAGCGCCAGCACGCGGGCGTACTCGACCTGCACCCACGCCGAACCGGCATCGAGCCCGGCGGCGGTGGCTAGATCGGCCGACCGTGCGCCAGGCAGGCCAGAGGCCGCGAGGCCCGTCGGTCCGAGGCTAGCGACCGAGGGTGTCTGGTTCGCTGCGGCGGCCACGCGCGCCAGGTTGGCAGCGCTACTGTTGGGCAACACCGTGCGCGCAACGGCGTCTGCCGCGGCTGCCACCAAGGCGGCCGGGTTGGCGCCCTGCACCGTCAGCGGCTTGGTCGCACCACCGATGGTGACGTTGATGGTGGCAGTTACTCCGCCACCGCCCGTCGATACGCTGCCAGTTACGACAGCGTTCGCGTCGAACAAGCGGCCGATGGTGGCCTGAACGTCGACCTGCGCTGCTGCGGCCTTGTTGGCGACCAGCGCGGCGTCACCTATCGGCGGTACGTACACGTTTGGTAGTTGATTGAGGGCGTGCTGCAGCGCCGTGGGTAGGCCTAGCTGGTATGGCGACACGGCAGCGTCGGTATCGAACGGCAGAATCACCACGCGAGTTACAGCGGTGGCGTTCTGGGCCGCGGCGGGCGCCTGGAGCAGCACAAGTGCCGCTGCTAGCGCCAAGAACGTGGTGAAGAAGCGTCGAGGCATCACGGCGGAGTATACCTAGGCGTGCGTGAGAATACTCAGGTCCGCGCGCCGTCAGAGACGGAATCCGCCAGGCAGTAGCTCGGCCACGGTGGCAGTGACGACCTGCCCGGCGCCGTTCACCATGTGAACGAGCGCGGCGGGGGAGAACTCGAAGAGCACCTGGCGGCACGCGCCGCACGGCGACGCCGGCGTCTCAGACGACGAAACGACGACGACTTCACTGAACGCCCGCTCGCCAGCACTTACCATTGCCTGCACTGCCGACTGCTCAGCGCAGCGCGTCAGCCCGAAGCTGGCGTTCTCGACGTTAGCCCCGGCGTATAGCTGCCCGCCGGTAGTGCGCAGCGCCGCCCCAACGGGGAAGTGCGAGTACGGCACGTAGGCGTTGCCCTGAGCGGCGCGTGCGGCGTCAAGCAAGTCGCGTGGTACGTCATCAACCGAGGTAGCGCGGCCTTCGTTCACGGGTCAACCCCCTCCAAGAGCAAGGTGCAACTTACGCAAGAGCGGTGGACCTATCACTACCAGGCCCACGGTTAGCGCAGCCAGCGCTGCCAGTAGGACGGCCCCCGCACTCAGGTCCTTTGCGGCGGCCGCTAGTGCGTGGTGTTCGGGTTGCACGAGGTCCACCAGCGCCTCGACGGCGCTATTCGTCAGTTCGAGGGCGAGGACGAGCCCCGTCATGAACAGGATCGGCACGATCGGCGCGCTCGTCCACCAGGAGAGGAGCAACACGAGGGCAGCGATGCCAACCTCGATGCGGAAGTTGCGCTGCTCGCGCCAGGCGAGCCTCACGCCAGCCACCGCGAAGCTCATGCTCCGCCTGAAACGCACGGGGCTCACGAGTGGTGCTCCGCCTCCCCAGCGATCTCCAAGATGCGCGCCTGGGCCTCAAGGAACGGCTTCCACTCCTCGTCGTCTTGGTGGTCGAGACCCGTCAAGTGCGTAATGGCGTGGGCGGCGAGCACCATGACCTCGGCCTCCGTCGAGTGGCCGTGCAGGGCGGCTTGCCGTTCGGCCGTGTCCAGGCTGATCAGCACGTCGCCAAGGTGGGCAACTCCAGGGAACCACGCGCCGTCTGGCTCGTAGGTCGGATAGGAGAGGACATCCGTTGGCCCCTCGACCCCGCGGTCCCGCCAATTGTGCTCGGCGACGCTCGCGTCGTCCAGCAGCACGATCGTCACCTCGCGTTCCCCTAGGCCGGCGTCTTGCATGTAGAGCGCTACGACCTCACGGAGGCGTTCAGCTCGAGGGAAGCGAGCGGTCTCGTCCAAGACCTCTACCTGATCCACCTTTGCCCCCTTCCCGGCCGTCAGCACTCTCGCTACGTACGCGCTTCAAACCGCGCACCTCCTCCGCGCTCGGGTAGCTGATGCGCCGGTGGAGGATCGCCGTAAGCATGCGTTGGAACGTGGCGGCGATGACCTCCAGGTCGTTGAACGTTAGTGGCGTCCCGTCGAGCTGGCCGTCCTGCAGGCGCTGCTTGATGAGGCGGTCGATGAGCGAGCGGATGCTAGTCGGCGTTGGATCGGAGAGGGTACGTGACGCCGACTCGACGGCGTCCGCCAGCATGAGGATGCCCGTCTCCTTCGAGCGCGGCTTCGGCCCTGGATAGCGGAAGTTGAGTTCCTCGACTTCACCCTCGTCAAGCGCACGCTTATAGAAGTAGCTGAGGACGGTCGTGCCGTGGTGCTCGGCGACGAACGGAACGAGCTCCTCCGGCAGCCGGTTCTCGTGGAGGAGTTCTACGCCGTCGCGCACGTGACTCGTGATGATCAGGTAGGAGAGGTGCGGGCTGATGCGGTCGTGAGGGTTATCGCCCGAGAACTGGTTCTCGACGAAGAAGCTCGGCCGCTTGATCTTGCCAACGTCGTGGTACAGCGCCCCAACGCGGGCCAGGAGCGGGTTGCCGCCAACGGCCTTAGTGGCCTGATCGACCAAGTTCGAGATGATGAGGCTGTGCTGGTAGGTACCTGGCGCCTCCGTGATGAGCCGCTGCATCAGCGGGTGCCCCGGGCTGGAGAGCTCGGTGAGCCGGAAGTCCGTCAAGAAGCCGAAGCCGCCCTCGGCGATCGGCAGGAGCGCGAGCGCCAGCACCCCAGCCAGCACCCCACCAGCCATAAGCAGCATGGCGCCACTGGCCATCGCCGCCATCGTCATGCCGCCGCCAACGAGCACCAACGCAACGAGCGTGAGGGCCGCAACCAAGCCGCCGACGGCGCCTGCCACGAGGAGGCTGAGGCGGTTGCCGACCTTGCGCATCATCGTTGCGGCCACCGCTCCGCCGACGAGCGTTGCTGCTACGGCGAAGAGGGCGGCGGTTGGGGTGAGGAGCCCGACAGCTAGCGCCATCCAGGCCGCCCACGGCATGGCCACGCGCGGTCCGAGCAGCGCGGCAACCACGAGTGGCACGAGGAGGGCGAACAGGAAGTTCGGCGAGACGTCGAGCGCCAGGCGTTGCAGCGCGAGCGTGCCGAGACTGAGCGTTACGAGGAACGCGACCTTGCGGAAACTCATAGCCTCGAAGAGCATGCCGCGGGCGAACAGTAGCGGCGCTATCAGCATGAGGGTGAGAAGCACGACGCCTACGACTATCCACGCCGTCTGCGACGCTGCCTCGACCCGTGCGCTGTAGAGCCCGAGCGAGTCGAGGACGCGCAGCAGATCTTCCGTCAGCGGCTCTCCGGCCCGCACGAGGACTTGACCGGACTCGAGTGACTGCATGACGGGCGCAACTGCAGCAGCGGCGGCGTCTCGCGCGACCTGCGTGAGGCGGTCATTCGGCACGGAATTGGCCGCCAGGCGCCGTTCGAGCACGAGGCGCGTCTCGCGCTGGCGGTCAGGTGGCGCGAGGCTCGTTGCCTCCTGAATGAACGCGGCCAGTTCGCTTGCCCGCACGCCACCTGGCGACTGGTAGCGGCTGATCACTTCGTCGACGACCGGCGCAGGAAGCCCCGAGGTCGTGATGGCTGCCAGCACGAGCGTGGTGACCTGGAGATCCGAGGTGTAGACGGGCTCGATCTGCGCGCGAGCCGACTGCCTCTCGCGTTGAGTGGCGATCATGTCTACGACTTGCGTGTCTATCGGGGCAATGAAGGTCTGCGGGCTGGCCTGCCCGATCCGTAGGGGCGTGCGCTGCCGCGTGCCGTAGACGCTGTAGAGGATGAGGCCGAACACGGCTGCTGCGAGGAGGGCCAGCACCCAGTAGCGGACCCTGCCGATGCCTGCGATGCGTCTAGGCGTGCCGCTCATACGCTAGGACAATCTCTGCCACCAGGGGGTGACGCACGACGTCGGCCTTGCTGAAGTGCTGGAACTCGATGCCGTCGATGCCCTGCAGGATGGCGCTGGCGGTAGTCAGACCGCTCTGTATGGTGGTCGGTAGATCTGTCTGGGTGGTGTCGCCCGTAACGACGACCTTGCTGTTGAAACCCATGCGCGTGAGGAACATCTTCATCTGCTCAGGCGTTGTGTTCTGGGCTTCGTCGAGGATGATGAACGCGTCATTCAGGGTACGACCGCGCATGAAGGCGAGTGGCGCCACCTCGATGGTGCCTTGCTCCAGCAGACGCTCGACCTTGTCGGCGGGGAGCATGTCGTGCAGCGCGTCGTACAGGGGCCGCAAGTACGGGTCGATCTTGGCCTGCAGGTCGCCAGGCAGGAAGCCGAGGCGTTCACCTGCCTCGACAGCAGGTCGCGTGAGGATGATGCGCTTCACGCGGTTGGCCATCAGGCTCTCGACGGCCATCGCCACCGCCAGGTAGGTCTTGCCGGTACCGGCAGGCCCTAAGCCGAACGTAATAGGGCTGTTGGCGATGGCATTGACGTAGCGCCGTTGCCCTGCCGTTTTTGGGCGCGTCCTACCGGGCAGCCGCGCTTCCGTTGCTTCCGTAGCTGGCGCCTTTCGCGGCGCGGGGGCCTCTAGCGTCTCCACGGCGCCGTCGACGCCGCCTTCCAGTTCCTCCTCGTACTCGCCGCTCAGGTCCCCGAAGGTGATCTCGGCGAGGCTCACCTCGCCACCTTGCCGGATGGTGGACAGCAGGTTACGGAACGCCCTCTCGGCGGCCGCTACTTCAGCTGGCTCGCCGCTCAACCGCAGTTCGTCGCCGCGCGCCACGACCTTGGCGCGCAGGCGGGTCCGCATCAGTTTCAGGTTCTCGTCGTTATGGCCGTACAAGGACAGTGCCTCGGCCGGGCTACGCAGCTTAAGCGTCATTGACGTCGCGATGTCGTCCTCCTGGGCCGCTTTAGTGCGGCCGGTTCCGAGAGGATCTCGTGCCAGATCATGCCGCGCAAGATGTCATCTCGACCCGTCCTTAGGAGCTTAGGTCCCTCAGGCATGGGCGCGCCCATCTTAGCCGCTACTGACTGGCCGCGCCGTCGCGTGGTCACGGTGGCCGCGTTTGGATCATCTGGCTGGCGGCTCCTGCTGCTCAGGCGCGTGACTCTTAGTGGCTCTGCCTCTTCCAGCGGGCTGCTCATCAGCCCCTCGCGGCCCATGCCGGCGGCCGCGGGCCTGCCGCTAACTAGCCCGCCGCCGAACGGGTCGCTGGTAACTAGCCCGCCTGGTCTACTGGTGACCAGCCCGCCGCCGCTAGCGCTAGCTGATGTTGTGCCTCCCGACACAAGCGAACCGCTTGCGCGTTCACGCACAAGGGGGCCGTCCGTACGCGCTTGAGGCATGCCGGTAGTTGCGCGCCGCGGCTCCGACGGCGTGACGCTGCCCCCAGACTCCCGTACTTCTGCCTCTGCCACGCGGCGCTGAACTTCTTGAAGTATCTCGCGCCACGAGCCGGGCTCTGCCTGGCGCGCATCGGACACGACCGGCCCGCCAGCGCGCGGCCCTGCGCTTGCGGTTGGCGCGCCCGAACTGGGCGCGCCAGACCTCGGTGAGGACGCGGGGGCACCGCCAGCGGCCGGCCCCCCTTTCGTCGGCGGCTTGTTCTTCTTCGAGAACAGCGGAACGACGACGAAGAACACGAAGAAGACCAGCCCAAGGATTTCCTCGAAGCCGATGTTCACCCTTGGTCGCTGCCCTCCCCGGCCGCATGCCCGATGTTGCCGCGCATGGCCGTGTCTGACTGGATGTTCTGCAGGGAGTAGTAGTCCATGACGCCCAGGTTGCCCTCACGGAAGGCCTGCGCGATGGCCTGAGGCACTTCAGCCTCGGCCTCGACGACCTTGGCGCGCATGGCCTCGACGTGAGCGCGGTTCTCCTGCTCGGCCGCCACGGCCATGGCCCTGCGCTCTTCGGCCTTGGCCTGCGCGACGCGCTTGTCGGCCTCCGCCTGGTCAGTCTGCAGCTGCGCACCGATGTTGCGCCCAACGTTCACGTCTGCGATGTCGATCGAGAGGATCTCGAAGGCCGTACCGGAGTCGAGGCCCTTCGCGAGCACCGTCTTGGAGATGATGTCCGGGTTCTCGAGCGTGTGCTTGTGGCTGTTCGTCGAGCCGATGGACGAGACGATGCCTTCACCCACGCGGGCGATGATCGTCTCTTCACCAGCACCACCGACGAGGCGCTCGAGGTTGGCGCGCACGGTGATGCGGGCCGTAGCGATGAGCTCGATGCCGTCTTTGGCAACGGCGCTGACGTTAGGGGTCTGAATGACGCGCGGGTTGACGGAGACCTTGACGGCGTCGAGTACGTCGCGGCCAGCCAAGTCGATGGCAGCCGCGCGGTCGAACGGCAACGCGATGCGCGCCTTGTCTGCAGCGATCAGTGCGTCAACCACGCGGTTGACGTTACCGCCAGCTAGGAAGTGCGCCTCAAGCTGGTTCTGGTTGACCTCGATGCCCGCCTTGTCGGCCTTGATCAACGGCAGGATGATCTGGTTCGGCGGCACGCGCCGCAGGCG
>JBIQMD010000066.1:0-7372 GCA_044463725.1 Truepera radiovictrix | reverse complement strand
TGTGGCGTACCGGCGAGGTCATGATCTTTGATCGCAACCGCTTCGAGCGCGTGTACGACCTCACCGAGCGCATAGCGCCCGCCGAACTCATCTACGAGGCATCAACGCGTGACGCGGAGCGCTTCACGATGCTCAAGAACGTGGCGTTCAACGGCCTGCGCGACAGCGGCGGCGGCTACCCGGTTCCGGGCGCACAGAAGGTGGGCCGGGCGCGGGAGCTCCTGACCGAACTGGCGAGCGACGGTCTACTGACCGAGGTGGCCGTGGAGGGTCGGCGCGGGAAGCATTACGTGCCGACGACGGACCTGCCGCTGTTGAGCGACCTGCTGCAAGGGCGTATGCCGGCAGCCTGGCAGCCGCTGGGCGAGACCACGCTGGACGCCGTGACCTTCCTGGCGCCACTCGACCCGGTTACTGCGCGCGGCCGCGCCGCCAAGCTGTTCGCCTTCGATTACGTGTGGGAGATGTACAAGCCGCTCGAGAAGCGCATCTGGGGCTACTACGTGTTGCCCATCCTGTGGGACGACCGGCTGGTGGCGCGCGCCGACATCCGGCTGGAGCGCACCAGCAACACGCTGCAGGTGCTGGGCTTCTGGCTGGAGGACCCGGCCACCGGCAAGAACACGGACTTCGCTGCCGCGCTCGGGCGGGGACTCGGGAACTTGCAGCACTTCGTGGGCGCCAGCAAGCTGGACCTGAACGCGATCAGGCCGGTGGCGTTGAGGAACGAGGCGCGGCAGGCGACTAAGGGGGGGGTTGAGGTTGGCGGCGCGGGAGCGCCCCAGCCTCATATACCGAGGTCGTTCTTTAGGTCCTCTCAAGGAACTGGCGCTTCACCCAGCCGTTCGGTTTCCGACCAAGCTTCGTCGGCGGCGCGGGCGTCGGCCAGTACCTCAGAATCGGCCTGCAGCCTAGCCAGTTGGTAGGGATCGACAACGGCCGCGACTACTCGTCCATGTCTGGTCAAGAGGACGGGGCCCAGCTTGGACCGGTCCAAGACGGCTGCCAGATCCTCGCGGGCTTCGGTGATTGACACCTTAGTCGTGCCCGATTATGGCGCGCCCCGTGTGATGACTCGTGAGGCATCACGAGGTCGGCTGTTCACGTGGCACGCGTAATTCAACCGACTACCTGTCGCACCTAGCATCCGTGGCTACGGGCAACAGGTGCACGTTCACGCCCTTAGCCAGCATCAGGTCCTTCCAAGCCTCGTTGTTCGGACCTTCCGGCAGCGTGTGGAGGCCCGACTCCGGATAGTAGATGACGCCCAGGCAGTTGTTGCCCAGGTACACGTGTGCGCCTGGGCCCCAGGTCACGGCGCGGAGCGGGGTCATGTCGGTGAGGTAGTTGTCGTCCAGGTAGAGCGTGCTGACCCCGGAGAGGTCGGCGATGTGGTGGATGGTCGTGAGCTTGTTGTGGTTGGCCGAGAGGAACGATAGGCTCATGCCCTCGAGCCCGGCCAGGGACGTCAGGTTGTTGCCGGTCACCGATAACAGCCTCAGGTTGGGCATGCCCAACCCCGAGAAGCTGGGCAGGGTGCTGATCTGGTTGCTCGACACCTGGAACTCCTCGAGCAGGGGCAGGTCGCGCACGTCCACCGAGGTTAGGGCGTTGTTGGTCGCCATGAGACGCACCAGCGTCTCGTGTCCGGTGAGGGGCGCCAGGCTGCTCACGGCCGACCGCGTGAGCTGGAGGGTCGCCAGGGCCGGCAGCTCGCCCAACGGTTCGATGCTCTTGAGGTTCGGGTTGCCCCTCAAGTACACGGTCCTGAGCAGCGCGTGGCCCTGCACGCCGTCCAGCGACGCTAGGTCGGCGTCGTCGACCATCAGGAACTCGAGGCCGTCCATGTTCTGCACGAATTTCACCGAGGTAAGGAGCGCGGCCTGATAGATAGACACGCTCGTGATGGTGCTCAGCCCCGTTAGGCGGGTGAACTCAGCGTTGGGCAGCTGGTTCTGCTTATCGAAGGAGATGGAGTTCACCTTGCGCAAGTGCTCGACGCCCTCAAGGCTCCGCACGTTGCGGGTGGAGCTTAGGTTGAGCTGGGTGACCGCGTCCAGCGCACCGCAGAGGATGGGCTGGCCATCCGTAAGGCCCAGCCGCAGGTTGATGAACGCCCTTAGGTCGGCGTCGGGGAACGTGACCACCTCGGCGGGTTCCGTGCATGCGACCAGGGGTTTAGGGTCGTCCTTCTTGGGCGGCGTTGGCGTCGGCGTGCCGCACGCGGCCAAGAGCAGGGCAAACGACAAGACGGCAAGCAGGAAGTGTGGCAAGCGGCCTCTGAACACGACGGAACCTCCTAGAACACGGCGAGGCGTGATGTCGTCACCCTAGGCGGTGGGCACTTAGAGCCGACTTAAATCGGGCGAGACCCTCGGCGGCCCGTGCAGGTACCTGCGCGCCGGGACTGCCATCTGCACCGGCACGGCACTGGCCGGTGCGTCATCTGCTGACGCACGCAGTTGATAGGCTGGCACTACTAACGAACCATCGCCGCACGCATGGGGAGGGGCAGCCACGACCATGGCGCAACGCAAAGCTAAGCCGAAGCCTCAGAAGAGCCTGGAACAGACGTTGTGGGAGGCAGCGGACAAGCTGCGCGGCCAACCAGGAGCCCGGCGAGTACAAGCACGTGGTTCTGGGCCTGGTGTTCTTCAAGTACATCTCGGACCGCTTCGGGGAGCGGCACGAGGACCTCGAGAAGGAACTGGTGGCCGAGGGCATAAAGGCCGACCTCCTACCGTCGTTCCTTGAGAGCCGCGACGAGTACGCCAGCCACAACGTGTTCTGGGTGCCAGCCGAGGCGCGCTGGGAGCACATCCAGGACCGCGCGAAGCTGCCGAGTCTCGGGCAGGGCATCGACCAGGCCATGGACCTGATCGAGAAGGAGAACCCTTCGGTTCGCGGCGTGCTGCCCCGCACCTCGCTTTACGACGCCATAATTCAGAACGACGCCGCCGTACTGCAACTGGGCGACGAGACCCTCAAGAAGATCGCCACCGAGCTCGTGGCCGCCGTGCGCTCTAGCGTACGCATCGACTGGGACCAGAAGGAGAGTGTGCGGGCCTCCATGCGCGCCAAGGTCAGGCGCCTGCTGGCCAAGTACGACTACCCGCCCGACGCTGAGGCCAAGGCCGTGGAGCTGGTGCTGGAGCAGGCGGAGCGGTTCGCTATGAACCAAGCCGCCTGACGCCTCAGCGCAGCGCCTTCGGCAGCAGCTCGGCCGGGAAGTTCTGGTAGGCGACGAGGCGCACGAAGCGGTGGATGGCGCGTGTGCCGACGGACGTGCTGCGCCCATCCGAGGTGGCCGGGTACGGGCCGCCGTGCACCATGGCGGGGCCGACCTCTACGCCCGTGGGGAACTGGTTGAACACGAGCCGGCCGACGCGCTCGGCAAGTGCGGTAACGAGCGGGGTCAGCGCGGGCAGCTCGTGGGGCTCGGCGTGGATGCTGGCGGTGAGTTGGCCCTCGAGCTCGGCCGTGAAGGCCAGGAGCTGGGCCTGGTCGTGGTAGCGCAGCACGAGCGTGCTAGGCCCGAACACCTCGGAGAGGAGCCGCGGGTCGGCGAGGGCGGCGCTCACGTCGGCCTCCCACAGCGTGGGCGTGGCGCTCGCGCCGCCGGCCTCCGGGGCCGCGCCCCGGGCCAGCTCGCGGCCGCCGAGGGCGGCCAGTTCGGTGAGGCCCTCGCCGTACCGCCTGCACACCCCCTGGTTGAGCATGACGGCGGGGCCTGCTGCGTTGGTGAGCTCGGCGAGGCGGGCCACGAGGGCGTCGCCCGCCTGGCCGACCGGCACGAGGGTGACGCCGGGGTTGGTGCAGAACTGCCCAACGCCCAGGGTGAACGACGCGAACAGCCCCTGCGCCACTTCAGCGCCGCGCGCGGCGGCGGCGCCCTCCAGCACGTACACGGGGTTGATGCTGCTCATCTCGGCGTAGACGGGGATTGGTGTGGGCCGCGCGGCGGCTAGGTGCATGATGGCCTCGCCCGCCGCGCGCGAGCCCGTGAACCCCACGGCCTTGATCTCGGGGCGCTGCACGAGCGCCTGGCCGACCTCGAAGCCGGCCTCAAGCACGAGCCCGAACACGCCGCTGGGCATGCCGGTGGCGGCGGCCGCGGCCAGGATCACGTCGGCCACCAGGCGCGAGGTGCCCGGGTGCGAGGGGTGGGCCTTGGCGATCACGGGGCAGCCGGCGGCGAGGGCGGAGGCGGTGTCGCCGCCCGCCACCGAGAAGGCGAGCGGGAAGTTGCTCGCCCCGAACACGGCCACGGGCCCCATGGGGCGGTTGAACGAGCGCACCTCCGGCTTAGGCGCAGGACGGCGGTCCGGGTCGGCGGGGTCGACTCTTACGTCCAGCCAAGCGTCGTCGGCGAGCAGGCGCGCGAACATGCGGAGTTGGCCGCTCGTGCGCGCCACCTCGCCGGCTATGCGCCCCTGGGGGAGGCCCGACTCGGCCACGGCGCGGGCCGTGATCGGTTCCGCTGCGGCGTCGAGCCCGTCGGCCACGGCGTTGAGGAAACGCGCGCGCTCGGAGCCCGGCAGGAGCGAGTAGGGGCCGAAGGCCGCCTGGGCGGCCCGGGCGAGGCGCTCGAGCTCGGCGGTGGTGGTGGTGGCGAACTCGCCCGGCAAGTGAGCGAGCGTGCGCGGGTCGACGGCGGAGAAGGCGCTCACAGGGCGGGCTCGAGTTGTGGCCTGGTGGCGAAGCCCTGCTCGATGACGGTCATTACCTCGGCGAATTCCGCGCCCTCGAGCGCGTAACGCGGGGCGCGCACGCTGGAGCTGCCCCAACCGGCGTACTCGACGGCCAACTTGATCTTCTGCACGAACTTGGTGCCGATGTCGAGGCGCAGGAGGGGGAGGAACCACTGGTAGAGCTCGAACGCCTCCTCCTTGCGGCCAGCGCGCGCCAACTCGTAGAGCCTGACGGACTCGGCAGGCATGGCGTTGACCAGGCCGGCGATCCAACCGACGGCGCCTGCGTAGGTGGCTTCGACGAACAGGTCGTCGACGCCGATGAGGATCTTGAAGTCCTCAGCCATGAGCGTGCGTAGCCACGTTATGCGCCTCAGGTCGGCGCTCGACTCCTTGATGGCCTGGGCGTTGGGGTGCTCGCGCACGATTTCGGCCACCTGTGGAGGCAGGAAGTCGGTCTTGTACGCGATGGGGTTGTTGTAGAGCATGCAAGGCAGGTCGGTGGCGGCGAGGACGGTGCCAACGTGGCCCTTCATCTCGCGGAAGTCGCTGGAGTAGACGTAAGGCGGCAAGACCATGAAGCCGCTAGCGCCCGCCGCCTGGGCGTCGCGCGCGAACTGCGCGGCCTCGGCCGTGCTGAGCGAGGAGACCATGGGGATGACGGGAGCCTTGCCGTCCAGCGCCTCCGCGAGGGTCGCGACGGTCTTCAGCTTCTCCTCGTACGTGAGGGTGGCGGCCTCGCCGAGGGAGCCGAACGGCACGACGCCGTTGCAGCCCGCGTCGACCATCCACTGAGCATGCTGTGCCTGCAGTGCGTAGTCGACGCTCATGTCCTCGTTGAAGGGGGTGGTGATGGCTGGAATGACGCCTTCCCAGTTCACTTGCATGCCTTACTCCTCTCGGCCGGTGGTCGGCCTGCTAGCCAAGGCGTTCCTTGACTATCTCTAGGTTGGTGCGGATGTGCTCTGCCATGGCCGCTGCGGCGGCGGCTTGGTCGCCGGCGACGATGGCGGCGACGATGCCAGCGTGCTGCGTGTGCGCCTGAGCGCTAGTGTTCACGTCACGCGTGAGGATCTTGACGCGCATGACGCGCTGGCTGAGGCGCTGGATCGTCTCCTGGAGGACGGGGTTGCCAGATTGGCTAGCGACCAGCTGGTGGAAGGCGTCGTCCGTGCGGATGTGCTCGGCGAAGTCGCCTGCGGCAACGGCGTTCATGGCGCCCAAGTGGGCGCGCAGTTCGGCCTTGTTTTCGTCTGTGGCGTGAACGGCTGCCAGTCCGGCGGCCATGGCCTCGAGTGGGGCGCGCACGGCGTAAGTATCGACGGCCTCGGCCAAGCTGAGCGTTGGCACGTGAACGCCGCGGTTCGGCTCGATGACGAGCAGCCCCTCTTGCGCTAGCTGCCTGACTGCCTCCCTCACGGGGGTGCGTGAGACCTGCAGCGCCTCGGCGAGCTCCTGCTCACGCAGCCAGGTGCCAGGCTCGAGCGCGCCAGCCAGCAGCTCGCGACGCAAGTGCAGGTACACCCCTGCGGCCACCGTTCGGGGCCGTTGAAAATCTGCCACAGTGCATTGTATGGTGCATACAATCCAATGGCAAGGCCTGCTGCTAGCCCCCAGATGGCGGCCTCACGCGCTAGTGAGCCAGCGGTCGGCGCGCGCTCGGCTTCAGCTCCGCTCGACGAGCGGCAGCATGTCGATCAGGCGGTCGAGGATGCGCGCGCCGTCCATGCGCAGGCCGTTGTGCTCGTACTCGCTCGTCACCCAGGTGTCGAGGTTAGGCACGAGCTTGACCGTCTCCATGGCAAGGCCGAGGTCGACATACATGTCGTGGTAGTAGAGCGCCGCGGCGGTCGGCACCCGGTTGGTCGCCAGCACCTCGAGGTCGTAAAGCGCCGGCCAGTCTTGCTTCTTGGCGAGCAGCATGGCGGCTTCCTTGAGGGGCCTAAGGATCTCGAACTCGTCGAGCATCCATGGGTAGATCATCTCGCCAGTGAAGAGGAACTCCTCACCGGGCGCGTAGTCGAACTGGGGGAACTCAGCCCGGACCCGCTGGGCCGCCCAGTCGGAGGCGCTGCCTTGGCAGTAGATGGCCTCGTGCAGCACGGTGAAGATGGGGTTGGTGTGGAAGCTAGTGGCGCCGAACACGGCGTGGAGGAAGCCGTACGACAACTCCTCACGCCCGGCGACAGTCACGAACGCGCGCTCGACGATGTCCATGATGCGTTCGAAGCCGCCTGCGCCGCCGAAGTCGAGACCGAGCTGCTGGAACTGCCTGACCGTCAAGCGCTGCCCGTTCGGGAGGCTGACGTCGTTCTTGAGCAGGTGATCGGCTATGCGCCTGCAGGCGACCTGCGCGTGCGGGTAGCGCGAGAAGAACTCACGGTTCTTCTCCTCGACGCGCGGATAGGTTGCGCGGTAGACGTCGTCGGCATGGCGCGTGAGGGACGGGATGCCGCCCGTGATGAGCGCGGCATGCAATGCGTCCGGGGCTGCGGACAAGTAGCGCAAGACGCAGAACCCGCCGAAGCTCTGGCCCAAGATGCTCCAGCGCTCGTCGCCTATGAGCTGGCGCCGGATGAGTTCAGCGTCCGCCACGATGGCGTCCGCGCGGAACAGAGCCAGGTACGCGGCCTGCTCGGCCGGACCCCCGCGCTCGGTGAGGGTCTGGTAACTCACCGGGC
>JBIQMD010000065.1:0-7397 GCA_044463725.1 Truepera radiovictrix | reverse complement strand
GTTGGAGAAGGGCGGCCAGGAGCTGCGCCGCGCGTTCGATAGCGTCGAGGTTCCCAGGCGCGACGACGAGGTCCTGGCCGACGACCCCGACGTCGTCCTCGCTTACTTGAGCTCGATGATCTACCTGCCCGACGAGCCCTCCGCCGCCGTTGCCGCGCGCTTGGCGGCGTGGGAGGCGGACGTGCGCACGCGCATGGCAGCCCAGCCAATCGTCGTGCAGCGCAGTAGCGGCTTCTTCCTCGCGCGCTAGCGCTTTGCCTGCTCGGCCGCGGTTCAGCTGCTGCCCGGTTGCGGCGGGCTGCGGCGCGGCCGCTGCTCGGTGCCGCGCACGGGCGGGCCGCTCACGGGCGTGCCGCCCGCGGGCGGGCTGCTCACGGGCGGGCCACACAGGGCAAGGGTTAGCATCGGCCCCATGGCAACTCCGTTAACCACCGCCGAACTCGGCGTCATGAAGGATTTCGTCGTTCCGCTCGCTTACGAGGTGGGCAGGTGGGCGCGGCAGCAGCAAGTCGACCACCACGCCGGCCGCAGCGACTTCGGGGTGAGCTCCAAGACGTCGCCTGGCGACGTCGTCACCCTCGTTGACCTCGAGTCGCAGAAGCGCCTCGCGCAGGCACTGAAGCAGGCATATCCGGCGTTCGGGCTGCTGGGCGAGGAGGGCCTTGCTGAGTTCGACTCCGAGGCGCCCGTGTGGGTCATCGACCCCATCGACGGCACCCACAACTTCGTCCGCGATTACCCCGGATTTTGCGTGTCCATCGGCCTAGTGCAAGGCGGCGAGAGCGCGCTTGGGGTCATCTACGACTCTGCCTCCGACGAGGTCTACTGGGCGTACGAGGGCGGCGGCGCGTGGCGCGGCCAAGAGCGGTTGACGCTTGGCGAGGACCGGCCGCTCTCGCACGCGCTCATCAGCACCAACTTCACGGAGGCCATGCGCGACGACGCCGCGCAACAAGAGTTCTTCGTGCGGACTTCCGGCGCGTCGGCGGGCGTGCGGGCTAGCGGCTCGGCGGCACGCGACCTGTGCTTCGTGGCCGACGGCCGCGTCGACCTCTTCTGGCAGTTCGGGCTGCGGGCGTGGGACGTAGCTGCCGGCGCCGTGATCGTGCGTGAGGCCGGGGGGGTGTTCCAGCTATGGTTCGGCGGCGGCGACTGGCTGCGCGCCCCGCAGCTCAGCGTGGCCGCTGGAACGCCTGGCGTCATGGGCCAAGTCAGCAAGTTGGCGGGCGGCCTTGGGCTTGTTGATGGGTACCTCGAGATCTAGTCCAGTACGGCATTACTCCGGCAATTTGCCGTTCAATTGGAACATGTATACAATCGGCTAGCGAGCGTTCAACTCCTGGAGGGACAACCAGTGGCAAGTGGTAACGCGGCCCATGTTGGGGCCGGCGGCACAACCAGGCGGGTGCGTCCCAAGTGGCTGAAGCGGTTCCTAGCGAACCGCTCTGCAGTTGTCGGCCTAGTCGGCGTGGTGGTCGTGGTGGCTGTTAGCCTCCTCGCGCCTTTCATCGCGCCGCACGATCCGGCCAAGCAGTACTTCGACGGTCTCACCATCGAAGGCTCTCCACTCCCACCCGAACGCCCGTTCTGGTTCGGCACCGATCTCCTCGGCCGCGACCTGTTGTCGCGCGTCATCTTCGGCGCCCGCATCAGCCTGCTAGTCGGGGTCGTTGCCAACGGCGCAGCAGTACTGATCGGTCTCATCGTCGGCGTGGCAGCGGGCTACTTCCGCGGCGTGACCGAGACGATCCTCATGCGCGTCACCGACGTCATGACCGCCTTCCCTGCCCTCATCCTCGCCATCGCGCTGGCCGCCATCCTCCGCCCGAGCCTATGGATCGTGGCGCTCGTGATCGCGCTCGTCAACTGGGTGTGGATCGCGCGCGCCATCTACGCGCAGGTCCTCTCGATCGGGCGGCGCGAGTTCGTCGAGGCGGCGGGGGCGCTCGGCGTCGGCACCATGCGCACGCTCTTCAAGCACATCCTCCCTCACCTCGTGAGCACCCTCATGGTCTTCGGCACCCTCGGGATAAGCACCACCGTGCTGCTCGAGGCCAGCCTGTCGTTCCTTGGCGTCGGGGTGCAGCCGCCAACGCCGTCGTGGGGCGGGATCATCAACGAGAGTCAGTCGTACTTCCTCAATGCGCCCTGGTTGGTCGTCTTCCCTGGCGTGGCCATCCTCATGACGAGCCTCTCTTTCAACCTTCTCGGCGAGGGCCTGCGCGACGCGCTCGACTTGGCGGAGCGGCGGTGATCCGCTACCTGCTGCAGCGGCTCCTGCAGGCCGTCGGCGTCATGGTGGGTGTAACCATCATCACCTTCCTGCTCGTGTTCCTCCTGCCAGCCGACCCCGCGCGCATGATCGCTGGCCGCAGCGCAACGCCGGCCACCGTCGCGAGCATCCGCGCCGAGCTAGGACTCGACCGCCCGCTGGCAGCGCAGTACCTCACGTACGTCAAGAACCTCGTGACTGGCGACATGGGCCGTTCATACGCCCAGAAGGCCGAGGTCACGCGCCTCATCAAGTCGCGGCTCGTGCCGACCATGCAACTAGCCTTGGCCGGCATCTTGTTCGAACTGCTCATCGGCCTGCCGACCGGCATCATGGCGGCGCTGCGGCGTGGGACGGCAGTCGACCAGGCGGTGATGGCGTTCGCGTTCGTTGGCGTGTCTGCACCGCAGTTCGTGGTCGGGTTGCTGCTCATCTACTTCCTCAGTTACCTCCTGCCCATCTTCCCGTTGGGCGGTTACGGCACGCCACTGCACGTCGTCCTGCCCGCCATCACCGTTGGTTTGGCCGGCGGGGGCTGGTACGCGCGGGTCACGCGCAGCGCCATGATCGAGGTGTTGCGGCAAGACTACGTGCGCACCGCGCGCGCCAAGGGCGTGTTCCCGACCAAGGTCGTCTTCAAGCACGTGCTCAAGAACGCCGTCCTGCCCGTCGTGGCGCTCATCGGGCTCGACATCGGGGTGTTCATGGGCGGCATCGTCATCGTCGAGAGCGTCTTCGGGTGGCCGGGCATCGGTCAGATGATCTGGCAGGCCATCCAACTAGTCGATATCCCTGTCATCATGGGTGGCGTCATCGTCACCGCCCTCTTCGTGGTCGTCGGCAACCTGCTGGCCGACCTCGTCTACCCGGCCCTGGACCCCAGGATCCGGTACTCCTAAGCGGACACCTCGCGCACCGCAGCAGTGCGGCGCCCGAGTGCCGGCAACAAGCGCCACCAAGCGCGAAAGGTAGGCAACGATGTACACCCAGACCAGCAACGAGACGGGCGCAGTCCCGCCGCGAACCTCCTGGCTAGCTCGCACCGGAGTCGGCCGCGCCCTAGCGGCGCTAGCGGTCCTGGCGTTCGGCAGCGCCATGGCGCAGCATGGCGGCAGCGCCGTCGTGTCGTTCCAGGACGATGTGGCCACCCTCGACCCCGCCATCGGCTACGACTGGCAGAACTGGTCCATCATCAAGTCGATCTTCGACGGCCTGATGGACTACACCCCCGGCACCACCGAACTGGTCCCGCACCTGGCCGAGAGCTACACCGTCAGCGAGGACGGCCGCACCTACGTCTTCACGCTGCGCCAGGGCGTCAAGTTCCACAACGGCCGCACCTTGGTGGCGGACGACGTCAAGTACACGCTCGAGCGCACCCTCGACCCGGAGACGCAGAGCCCAGGTCAGGGCTTCTACCTCACCATCGAGGGCGCCCAGGACTTCATCGACGGGGCAGCTGACGACGTCGGCGGCATCGTCGTCATCGACGACAGGACCATCCAGTTCACCACCTCCGAGCCGGACGCGTCGTTCCTCCACAAGCTAGGCCTCAACTTCGCGCACGTCGTCCCGCGCGAGGCCGTCGAGGCCGCCAACGGCGACTTCGGCCACCAGCCCGTCGGCACGGGTGGCTTCATGCTCAAGGAGTGGGTCCTTGGCCAGCGCATCGTGCTGGAGCGCAACCCCGACTACTTCGAGGCGGGCATCCCGTTCCTCGACGAGCTCACCTTCCAGGTCGGCGTCGACCAGAACGTGGCCTTCCTCCGCCTGCAGCGCGGTGAGGTCGACATCCTCGGCGACGGCATCCCAAGTGCCCGCTACACCGAAGTGATGGCCGACCCGACGTGGAGCAAGCAGGTCTCGATCGGCGAGCAGATGCAGACCGGTTACGTGACCATCAACGTCGAGATGGAGCCGTTCACCGACGTGCGCGTGCGCCAGGCGCTGAACATGGCCATCAACAAGGACCGCATCGTGCGCATCATCAACAACCGCGCCGTGCCCGCCACGCAGATCCTCCCGCCGCTCTTCGAGAGCCACGACGTCAACTACGCGGGCTACCCGTACGATCCGGCCGCCGCCAAGGCGCTCCTCGCCGATGCTGGCTTCCCGAACGGCTTCGACACCGTGCTGTACGCCTACAACGTCGCGCCGAACGACCGCATCGCGCAAGCCATCCAGGCCGATCTGGCCGAGATCGGGGTGCACGCCGAACTCCGCACCCAGGCGCAGAGCACCGTCATCGAGGCGGGCGGCGCCGGTGAGGCCCCGCTGCTATGGTCCGGCGGCATGGCCTGGATCGCCGACTACCCCGACCCCAACAACTTCTACTGGCCCATCCTCGCCTGCGCAAGCAACATCCCTGGCGGCTGGAACTGGGCGAAGTACTGCGACGAGAGCATCGAAGCGCGCGCCGCGCACGCCGACACCCTCGCCCGCACCGACCAGCAGGCCGAGCGCGTCGAAGAGTGGCGCTCGATCTTCGTCGACATCATGGGTGACGCGCCGTGGATCCCCATCTTCCACGAGCTGCAGGTCAGCATGCACTCCACCAACGTGACCGGTCCCGACGCGATCTTCGTCGACCCGATGCACATCCCCGTGCATTACGAGATGGTGCGCAGGGCCGAGTAAGTAAGCTGGCCTCGTTCCGGGCGGTCGCATGTCGGTGGCCGCCCGGACTGGCGCGTTCGCGCAGATTCAGCCTGATCGTGGGGCATCAGGGGGTAATCTGACCCACTTTCTGCGCGAGCGCGCATATACTGCCTGAACCGCGCCGTGTCGGGGCCTCCCGGAAGCGGCATATGCGCGCCCGCGCAGATATCAATGCGGCCGGGTTGGAGGTGCGAGGATGGCAACGCAACAGGTAGGGGTAACTGCGGCAGAGTTCCGAGCCCGCCGCAAGGCGTTGCGCTTGACCCAGCAGGACCTCGCGGACCTCGCAGGCGTGTCCCCTCGCTTCATCCACGACCTCGAGAGCGGCAAGCCGACCGTGCAACTGGACCGACTCCTCGCCGTAGCCACGGCCTTGGGTCTCGAGCTCCGTTGGCAGGTAGCTGCAGCCGGCACTCCATCCGGCGCCGGTTCCGGGCTCGACGGACAATGACGAGCGCTACGGCCACGGCCGACGTCTACAAGGCTGGCGTCCTCGCCGCCAAGCTTGCCAGGGACCGTCAAGGCACGCACTTCCGCTATCTACCCGATTACCTGGCTGCTGGCGCCGCACCCGTCGCCACGACTCTGCCCCTCACAACGGAGACAGTCACTCACACGGGCGGTGCCGTTGCCCCCTTCTTCGCTGGCCTGCTACCCGAGGGCCGCAGGTTGACGGCGTTGCGCACGGCCATCAAGGCGTCCGCAGACGACGAGTTCGCGCTGCTCCTCGCGGTGGGCTCGGATACGATTGGTGACGTCCAGGTCGTTCCAGAGGGCACCCCACCAACGCCTGCACCACCACTCCTCGAGATCCCCCATGACCTCAGCGGCTTCAGTTTCGCCGTTGCCCTGCGTTCTGCCACTGGCTTCGATCGCCGCGGTCTACCGGGGGTTCAGGACAAGGCCTCCGGCCGCATGATCAACCTTCCGGCCCAAGCAACTGGCCGCGACGTCATCCTGAAACTGGCGCCACCCGAGCTCCCGTTCGTGATCGAGAACGAGGCCTTCTTCCTGGCCGCCGCGAAAACAGCGGGCATGGAGTCGGTGCGGTGGAAGTTGGTATTGGACGGTGAGGGCACCAGCGCCCTGATCGTCGAACGCTTCGACCGCATCGCCGTGCGCGGGCAACTCGAACGACTCGCGTTCGAGGATGCGGCGCAAGTGCTCGGCGTCTGGCCAGCCGATAAGTACAACGTCTCGCTCGAAGAGGCCGTGCTTGGACTCGTAGCTCTGACGGCTGCCAAACCGGTCGCGGCTCACAGGCTATTCCAGCAGGTCGCCTTCGCCGTGCTTACCGGTAACGGCGATCAGCATGCCAAGAATCTTGGCGTCCTTGCCACGGCCGACGGCGAGTGGCGCGCCAGTCCCGCTTACGACGTCCCCTCAACGCTTCCCTATGGCGACGAGACGCTTGCGCTGAGCATGTCGGGGAGCGACCGACCGTACTCGAGGCGCAAGCTCCTAGCGTTCGCGGCCGAAATCGGATTGCCGGCCGCTAGCGCCACCAGGACCCTCGACCGCCTCCTCGCCCGAACGGCCACGCCGCTTAGCGAAGCACACTTGACCACCTTGCCATTCTCAGTACCGACGCTGCGCAGGCTAAGCAAGAGCCTTGCCTACCGCCGCAAGCAACTCGCCGACTGAGTACCCCCGAACTAGAATCCGAGGTAAGTGATGAGCAACTTCAAGACCATCCACGACACCCACCACCATTTCGGTTGGGACAACGCCATTGAGCCGGTCCTCACGGTTGCGCCCGGCGCCGAGCTAGAGCTGGAGACCGTCGATTCCGGCGGCGGACAGCTAACTGAGCGCTCGACAGCCGCCGACGTCGGCCTGCTCGACTTCAGCAAGGTCAACCCGGTGACTGGCCCCATCTTCGTAGAGGGTGCTCAGCCCGGCGACGCGGTCGAGGTCCATATCCTCGATTTCGACGAGAGCGGCTGGGGCTGGACGGGCATCATCCCCGGCTTCGGCTTGTTGGCTGACGAGTTCAACGAGCCGTTCATGAACATCTCGCGTTACGACGCCAAGCGCGTGGAGTTCCAGCCAGGCATCCACCTGCCAACGCGACCGTTTCCCGGCACGATCGGCTTGGCGCTGGCCGAACCAGGCAATCACTCGGTGGTGCCGCCGCGCGCCCAGGGCGGCAACCTCGACGTGCGCGACCTCACGCGCGGCACGAAGTTGTGGCTGCCCGTGGCAGTTCCCGGGGCGCTCCTGTCGATCGGAGACACCCACGCGGCGCAAGGCGACGGCGAGGTGTGCGGCACCGCGGTAGAGACGGCCATGACGGTGCGCGTGCGCGTGAACCTCGTGAAAGGCGCCGGTTTCAGCAACCCGCGCTACCAGGTGACGGCCGCCGCGGCGAACGAGCCGCTGCCGAAGGGCTACTACGCCACCACCGGCGTAGCGCCCGACCTGCTCGACGCCACCAAGGACGCCATCCGCGCCATGATCGACCACC
>JBIQMD010000064.1:0-7705 GCA_044463725.1 Truepera radiovictrix | reverse complement strand
TCCGTTGCGTACCTTGGCTTTACGCCGGGGTTCCCGTACCTGCACGGCCTCGACCCGCGCCTTGCCATCCCACGCCGTGAACGCCCGCGGCTTGACGTGCCTGCCGGCGCCGTCGCCATAGCGGGCGGCCAAGCCGGTGTGTACCCCAGCGCTGGCCCTGGCGGCTGGTGGGTGCTCGGCCGGACGGCCTTCAGGCTGTTCGACCCGAACCGCTCCGAGCCGACGACCCTAAGCGCAGGCGACGAGTTGCGCTTCGTGCCAGCCAAGCTCCTGCCGCCCAGCAACCTGACCGCACCCCCACGCCAGCACCTGACCGACCCCCTGCAACGCGAAGCGCTCCTCAGCGTCCTAGACGTCTGGCCGACGTCTGCCTCCCTTCAAGGGCGACCACGGCCTGGCGTTGGCCGCCACGGCTTGGCCGACGCAGGCGCCCTAGATCAACGGCTGCTCCTCGCCCTCAGCTTCGTGGTCGGCGCACCCTTGACGCATGCCAGCCTGGAGTTCACCGTGCCACACGCACGTCTAAGAGCCGAACGCAGCACACTCGCGGTGTTCGGCGGGGCAGCGGCAGCGCGGCTCGCTGGCCGTGAGCTCGAGCCTGGCACGGTCTTCGCTTGGCGGGCGGGCGCGATCCTCGAACTAACGCCACCAGCCTCTGGGCCACGGCAGCTCGCTGGCGTACCGCTACTCGCAGTGGCCGGGGGGTTGGCGCCGCTCGGCGGCGCAGTCGGCCACCCGCGCCTCGCCAGCGGCGGCTCGACCGACGTGCGCGGACGCGTTGGCGGCTTCGGACGCTGGTTGCGACCGGGCGACGTGCTGGCCCAGGCCGCCCAACCGTCAGGCCCTCCAGCGCAAGGCGAGGTCCTCGGCCACTACTCCCGGGAGCTGGCGCTGCGCTTGCACCCCGGACCCCACCACCAGGTGGCTGCCTTCGCCATGCTGCAAACGCAAGGTTTCGTCGTGAGCGAACGGAGCCGCATGGGCGTGCGCCTCGAGTTCGCACGTGCTGGCACGCAGGTAGCCTGCGCAGTCCCCGCCATCTCCTCGACGGGCATGCCGCTTGGGGCTGTGCAGTTGCCGCCGGACGGCCGCCCGCTCGTGCTGCTGGCCGACCGGGGGCGCACTGGCGGCTACCCCGTCGTTGGCGTCATCGAGCGCGGCGACCTGGCGGCCCTAGCGCAAGCTCAACCCGGAACCCGCGTTAGCTTCGTAGTGCCGAGCGATCACTCGGCGTTTCGTCCTTAGCACCGTGTCGCGCCTCAACTCTCGCTGACGGGCTCCTCGGCAGCGGCGGCAACCGCTACTGGCCTGTTAGCGGGTGGCGTTTCCGCCTTCTCGGCGCTGGCCGCGGGGTCTTGCTCGGCTGAGGGCGCCGCGACTTCGTTCGCTTGACGCTTGCCGCGCAGGACGGTCCTCTTGTTGCGGCCGAACGCTAGCGGCACGTGATCCTCGTGCATGTGCGCCCCGATCAGGTAGACGTGGTCACCCGCCTCGAATACGGTGCTCCCGCGCGGCGTGACGAGCTGCCCGCGCCTCAGCACCGCAGCGATCACGACCTCGGGCGGCAAGGCAAGCTCAGCGATGCGCTTCCCAACGGCGCGGTTGTCTGGCCGGAGGAACACGTCGAGGACGGCGGCGCCGTCCGGCGCCTCACCCCCGAGCTCGAGCCGCAACTTGGCCCGTGGAGGCTCGCTGACGGCGAGGCCCAACCAGTGCGCCAGCGGCGACAACGTGAACCCTTGCAACAACGTTCCTACGATCACGACGACGAACACGATGTTGAAGATGACGTCGGCGCCAGGCACCCTGTGCATGAGCGGCACCATCGCCAATACGATCGGCACGGCGCCCTTCAACCCCGCCCAGGTGAGCAGGACCTGCTCCTTGGGGCTGAAGGTGAAGCGTCCGCGTGAGAGCCAACGCAGGACGCCGAGGGTGATGGTCACGGCCAATGGCCTAGCGATGAACATGGTGGCAGCCGTTATCAGCAGGGCCACACCGAGGATCGGGCCCAGGTGTTCGGGGAAGACGAGCAAGCCCATGACCATGAACATCACGAGCTGAGCGCCCCAGGCGGCGCCGTCCATGAAGTTGACGATGGCCAGGCGCTGCGCTAGGTGGTTGTTGCCGAGCACCAACCCGACGAGATAGATGGCCAGGTAGCCGTTGCCGTGCGCCAGCGTGGTTAGGCCGAAGGCGAGTAGGCCGCCGGATAGCGCCAGCATCGGGTAGAGACCTACGTTGTCTAGCGCAACCTTGTTGACCAACAGCTGTAGCAGCCAGCCGAACGCAACGCCGAGCACGGCGCCGATCGCTAGCTCGAGGACGATGTCTCCTGCGATAGCCAGATAGTTGATCCCTTGGTTCTGCGCGATGGCCTGCGCTAGCGCAAGGGTGAGCAGCACGGCCATCGGATCGTTCGTGCCCGACTCCGTCTCGAGGGTGCCGCGCAGTCGCTTCGGTAGTCCGCGGCCCTTGAGGGAGCTGAACACGGCGGCGGCGTCCGTGCTTGAGATGACCGCGCCGAGCAGCATGCTCGTCGGCAAGTCGAGGTCGGTGAGGTAGTAGGCCGCCAGCCCGATGAAGATCATGGTGAGCAGCGTCCCGAACGTGGCTAAGGCCGAGGCAGGCACGACGGAGATGCGGAAGAGGCGCATGCGCGTGTCGAGCCCGCCCGAGTACAGGATGATGGCAAGCGCTACCACCCCGATGTTGTAACTGAGGGTGAAGTCGTCGAAAACGATCCCGAGCGGCCCACTTGAGCCGGCCAGCATGCCGACGCCAACGAACAGCACGAGCGCCGGAACGCCGAACCGTTGACTCAACCGGGTGCTGACGATGGCCAAGGTCCCTAAGGCTGCGGCCACCACTATCGCGACTTCCATCGTCTCCGATTGTAACGGAGCGCCCTCGTGCGCCTTGGGCTCGTATCATCACTGCGCCAAGCTCTAGACTTGAGGGATGAAGTCCGTGGCCCTCATCGCACACGATCAGAAGAAGCCCGACCTCGCGGCGTTCGTCGCGGATCATGCGGCTACCCTCTCGCACTTCCCGCTCATCGCCACAGGCACGACTGGCCGCGTGCTCATGGAGCGCACTAGCCTAGACATCGAACGCCTCGCGTCTGGGCCGATGGGCGGCGACCTGCAGGTAGGCGCGCGCATCACCGACGAGGCGGTACTCGCCGTGATCTTCTTCCGCGACCCGTTAACGGCGCAGCCTCACGAACCCGACATCTCGGCGTTACTACGCATTTGCGACGTTCATAGCGTCCCGCTTGCCACGAACTTGGCGACGGCCGAGGCCGTCGTGGCGTGGCTGGAAACCCTGCTGGCGGACCCCGCCGAACTCGACGAGTACGCCGCCCTGGAGGGCGAGCACCTGGACGGAGCCACTACCCCATGAACAAAGAGATTATCGAACGCTTCCTAGCAGAAATGCGCGAGCGGCACGCCCAGCAGATCGAAGCCGTGGCTCTGCCGGAGGGCACCACCGAGTTCATCGAGGACCTGGTTGCGGCCCACGACGCAGACACACTCGAGTTCATGCTCAAGCTCTCGTACCTGATGGGCTTACAGACCGGCTTCTCGGCCGCCATGGCTGGCGCGTCTGGCCCTGAACCGGTGCCGGGCCGCGGCCCGCTGCAGGCCTAGGCCAAGCGCCGCGTCAAGCAGGCGCCTGCGCCGCCTCCAGCACCACGTGGTACTCGATGCTCGCTTTGAGGCTCAAGCCGACGGAGCAGTACTTCTCGGTTGCCAACTTCACGAAGCGCTGGGCGGTTGCCTCGTCGAGGCCAGGCACGTCGAAAACGTGCCGCGCAACGATGTGCTCGAACGGGGCGGGGGTGGCGTCCGGACGCTCGCCGGTCATCTCTACCCGGTAATCGTTGATTGTCAGCTTGCGCTTACCTAGCATGATGACCACGTCCATGGCGGCGCAGGCGGCCGTTGCGCTAAGCAGGAGTTGCATCGGGCTTGGACCCGTGCGCGCGTGCTTCTCGTTATCGATCATCACGCGCTGACCTTCCGGCGTCTCGGCAACGAAACGTAAACCTACTAGGTGGTGGACGGTGGTGGTGAGCTGCTTTGCCATACCCTAGTATCGCTGCGCCGCGACAACGGTGACGCAGTCCGGCACACCCGACCTGTGCGCCGCCTCGGCCATCAGCGTAGACTCATCATCCATGACAGTTGCCGCGAAGCGGGCAGTGCGCGACTGGGCGCGTGAGACGCGTGCCTGGGAGATGCAGCGCCGCGGGCCAGAACTCAACGCCAGCATCGTTGCGGCGGTGAGGGCATGCACGGCCTATCAGCGCGCCGCCACGGTGGCGGCCTATCTGGCGTTCGGCGACGAGGTTGACCTGGCCGAACTGCTGGTAGCCGACGAGAAGCGTTTCGTTCTGCCGCGCACGCACCGGCGCCCGGAGCCGCACCTAACGTTGCACGAGGTGACTGCGGCTCAACTGGCCGAACGGGCCGCGTTGTCTCGTCACGGTCATGGGTTCTTGGAGCCGGCGCCGACCGCCGCAACGGTTGAGCCGGGCGAGGTGGACCTGTTCCTAGTACCCGGCCTGGCGTTCGACACCACGGGCGTGCGACTCGGTTACGGTCTCGGTTTTTACGATCGGCTGCTGCCCCGCGCGCGCGCGGGGGCCGTGGTGGTTGGGGTGACGCTCGACGCTCTCGTCTTACCCGACCTGCCTCACGGCCCGCACGATGCGCGTATGAATTACCTAGTCACCGAGACGGGTTGGCGCGAGGCGCTTAGGGTCTCGCCCCAGCTTGGGTAGTGCCTCGGCTGGCTTGCTATGGCGAGGGCGGCGGCGTTCACTGCTGGCACTAACGCCTCTGCCCAACTCATGCCGCGCGCCAAGCCCGCCAGCAGGCCGGCGTTGAAGGTGTCCCCAGCCCCCACGGTGTCTTGCACCACCACGTTCGGCGAAGGCACCAGCGCGTGCTCGTTCGGGGCCACCAGAAGGGCGCCCCCCGCGCCGAGCTTAACCACGATGCGTTCGGCCCCGAGCTCGCAGAGTTGCGCCACGGCCGCGTTGACGTCGCCGTCTTGCGGCGCACCGGTTAGGCCGAGGACTTCTTCCCTGTTGGGGAGGAAGGCGCTCAGCAGCGGCAGCAGAGCAGCTACCTCGGCGCGCACCTCGGCCGTCCAGCCGCCGTCTGGCCAGCCCGTATCTATCGTGGTGATGACTCCGCGTTCCCTAGCGCGCCGCAGAATGGCGGGCGCCTTGGCGCGCAGCTCCGGCAGCAGGAAGTAGCCGCAGAGGAGGAGCAGGTCGCCTGGACGGGCGGCGTCGATGGCCGCCTCGATGCGCTCGCGTGGCAGCGTTACGAGGTGCCCGAGGTACGACACGAAGGTGCGCTGACCGTCTGGGTGTGTGAGCCCGACCGTGAGGGCGGTCGCGTGCGGCACGCGCGTCAAGCGCGCTGCGCCCGTCATGGCCTCTTCCAACCAGGCCCCGAGGAAGTCTGTGCCCACGTCGGCAATCACGTCGGAGTCGACGCCTTCTTGCACGCCTAACGCGGCGAGCGCCAGGCCCGTGTTGCCAGCAGCACCGCCGACTCGCCACTCGTAGCGGTCGATGATGACTTCACTACCTGGCAGCGGCCACGGCGCGACGTCTCCCATGAGAACGTCTACGTTGGCGTTTCCGACCACCAATATCCGTGGGGACTCGGGCGCGCGCCCGTCCCCCCAGGCAATGCTCATCCTTTCACCCCGGTAAGCACGACGCCTTCGATGATCTGCCGCTGGAAGATGAAGAACACGAGCAGCACCGGGATGACGGCCAGCGCAGCCGCCGCCATGATGAGGTTCCATTCCGTGCCGGCCTCACCCGAGAAGAACGCCACCCCAACGGGGATGGTGCGCATGCTCGGCGACTTGGCAACGATCAGCGGCCACAGGTAAGCGTTCCAGTTGCCAACGAAGTTGAAGATGCCGAGGGCGGCTAGACCGGGGCCGACGAGCGGCAGGCCTATGCGCCAGAACAGCCCGAACTCGCTCACCCCGTCCACGCGTCCGGCGTCGAACAGGTCGCGTGGCAGTGTCTCGAAGAACTGCCGCATGAGGAAGACCCCGAATGCGGGAATGAGGCCAGGGAAGGCGATGCCCCAGAAGGTGTTCACCCAGCCGTACTGCGTCGACATGACGTACCACGGGATGACGAGCATCTCGGTCGGGATCATGAGGGTACTGAGGATGAGGAGGAAGATGAAGTTGCGGCCGGGGAAGCGCAGGCGCGTGAGGGTGTAACCGACGAGCGACGCGAAGAACAGCACCGAGACGGTAGATATGCCCGCCACGACGAGACTGTTGAGGAACCAGCGCGGGAACTGCGTGTGGAGGATGACTTCCTGGAAGTTGGCGAAGGTCCAGACTTGCGGCCAGAAGCCGAAGCGGAAGATCTCTTTGAGCGGCTTGAAGGCCGACAGAATCATCCACACGAACGGGAACGCCATGACGACGCTGCCGAGCGCGAGCAGTACGTAAGCGACCAAGCGGCCGGCTTCGAAGCGCGGACGGCGGCGGCGCGGGGCGTACTGGAGCTGAGCGGCCATCAGTACTCGACCTTCCTTTGCGTGACCTTGAGTTGGATGAGCGTGATTACGAGGATGATGCCGAACAGCAGCACCGTCACCGCTGCGGCGTAGCCGATGCGGAACTTCTGGAACGCCTGCTCGTACATGTACAAGGCGATGGTGAGGGTGCTACCTAACGGCCCACCCTGATCCGTGAAGTTGATGTTCTGGACTTGGTCGAACATCTGCAGTGTCGAGATGGTCGAGATGATGAGCGAGAACACGATCACGGGGTTGAGGAGCGGGAAGGTCACCCCCCAGAAGCGTTGCCACTTGTTGGCGCCGTCGATGTCGGCCGCCTCGAGCATGGAGCGCGGGATGCCCTGCAGGCCAGCCAGGAAGATGACGACCTGGAAGCCAAGCTGCTGCCACACGACCACTGCGGCCACCGCGATCAGCGCCTGCTTCGGGCTGGTGAGGAACGGTTGCGGGTCGATGGCCAGCCACGGCAAGCCGATGCCGGAAACGAACTCGCTCCAATCGCCTAAGAACTTGTTGAAGATACCGAAGTTGACCGAGTACATCCAGCCCCACACCCAAGCAACGGCCGCTGCCGGCGTGACGTAGGGGGCAAAATAGATGGCGCGGAAGAGACCCTTGAGGCGCGTGACCGAGTTGAGGAGCACGGCGCTGATCATGCCGAGGGAGACTTGCCCGAAGACGACGATGAGGAAGTAGAACAGCATGTTCCTCAGCGCCTTGTAGAGATCGCCCTTGGCGGCGATGTTGTCATACATCTCTCGGTAGTACTGCAGCCCGATGAAGAAGCGCTGCTCAGGGTCTACGTGCCAAGTGAATAGAGACAGTTTCAGAGACTGGATCGCTGGCCACAACCTGAAGAACAGGAAGAAGCCGAGCGGGATGAGCAGGAACGCGTACGCCCACAGGGCCTCTCGCGAGCTGAGCGAAAGTCCTCGACGACGCGGTGCGCCTTCCGAACTCCTCATGGCACCTCCCGGGCCGTTGCCCCGCGCCAGGTGGCGCGGCGAGGAAGCAGACAAGTAGTGATTCTGGTGGGGGCGAGAAACTCGCCCCCACGGCTGTCAAGCGGTGCTAGGCGGCGCTTACGCGCCGTGGCGCTCGCACGCCGAGGCGGCGACCGCCGCAGCCAC
>JBIQMD010000063.1:0-7763 GCA_044463725.1 Truepera radiovictrix | reverse complement strand
CAACGCGCGTGGCTGCGCTAAGCGCCTTCGGAGAAGTGTGGGACGAAGCGACCTTCGAGGTGCCGGACGCCGGGGCAACTGGCGGACCGCTACCGGCGCTCGCCGTGCGCCTACCTGGACCCATCCCTGGCGACCTTGCCATAGCGAGCGGCGTCGCAGGCGCAAGCGCATACCTGGCTGCGTTCAGCCGCGTGTGCACCCATCAGCACTGCACGGTGGTATTCAACCGCGACATCGAGGCCATCAACTTCGGCTTCAACTACCTCACGGACAAGCCTGCGCTGACTTGCCCGTGCCACCTAAGCGTCTTCGACCCAACGCAGGCAGGCAAGGCCGTTAGCGGCCCCGCCGTCGCGCCGCTACCGCGCGTGCGCCTAGAGCTGATCGGCAGCGAAGTGTTCGCCACCGGCGTCGAGCGCACCTAGGGGCCTTATCATCTGAGCAACTAGCGGAACGCGGTTGGCCAGGCAAGCGCCGAGCGCCAAACCGCGAGGAGGAATACCATGAACCCCCTACTACGCCTCAAGCAGCTCGGTCAGAGCATCTACCTAGACGAGATCCGCCGCTCGTGGATCACCGACGGCAAGCTCCAGCAACTCATCGACGATGACGGCCTGGCCGGTGTCACCTCCAACCCGTCCATCTTCCATAAGGCCATCGTCGACACCGCCGACTACGCTGACGCCATCGCGGCGCACGCCCGCGCGGGCGCAACGCCTCACGCCACGTACGAGGACCTGACCGTAAGCGACATCTCCGCTGCGGCCGACGTCTTCAGGCCTCAGTTCGACGCGAGCGACAAGTACGACGGTTGGGTATCTCTCGAAGTCTCCCCCGAACTGGCGAACGACGAGGACGGCACGGTCGCCGAGGGCCTGCACCTGTTCGGCCTCCTCAACCGCCCCAACGCCTTCATCAAGGTGCCAGCCACAGATGCCGGCGTGCCTGCCATCAGGCGCCTGATCGCCGAGGGCGTCAACGTCAACGTAACGCTGCTCTTCGGATTACCGCGCTACCGCCAGGTAGCCGAGGCGTTCCTCGCCGGGCTAGAAGCGCGCCACGAGGCCGGCAAGAGCGTTGACGTCGCTTCCGTGGCGAGCTTCTTCCTCAGCCGCATCGACGTCATGATCGATCCGCTCCTAGACGCCATCGCGCGGCAACCAGTGCCGCAGGCCAGCGCAGCGCACCAGCTGCGCGGCACCGCCGCCGTCGCCAGCGCCAAGCGCGCTTACGTCATCTACGAAAGCCTCTTCGGGGCCGGTAGCGAGCGCTTCGCGCGGCTCGCCAAGCTCGGCGCGCGCCCGCAGCGCCTGCTGTGGGCCTCCACTAGCACCAAGGACCCGACCTACCCGGACACCAAGTACGTCGAGCCACTCATCGGACCAGACACGATCAACACGTTACCGCTCGAGACCATCGCGGCCTACCGCGACCATGGCGACCCCAAGGTCACCATCCGCGACGGCGCCGACGACGCCCTAGGGCTGCTCCAGGCGTTGGCTGGCGTGGGCGTGGACCTGGACGCGGTGACTGCCAAGCTCGAGGAAGAGGGCGTCGCCAAGTTCATCAAGCCGTTCCGCGACTTGTTGGCTACTCTCGCGAGCGAACTAGCGAAGGCACCAACGCGCGGCTAACGCCACCAACTTGCGTTGACTACTATCGGCGCGGCGCCTTCAGGCTTCGCGCCGGTGCTGTCTCAAGGTGGAGCGCAGCAGGAAGAAGTAGCCGACGATCCCCACGAGCGCCATGCCGAACCACTGGATGGCGTAACCGAGGTGAGGGCCCTCGTTGGTATCTGGTGCGGGCAGCGCCTCTGGAAGGGCGCCGGCGTTGGCTGGCGTCTGCTGCCTGAGGATCACGTAGGCGGGTACTAGCTTGAACGGCATCTGGGGCGCAAGGCGCGTGATGTCGACGTAGAAGCTCTGCACGAGTTGCCCGGTCGGTGGGTCGTGCGCTGCCAACCCAGCTAGTACGCCCGTTGGTGGTGTCCGAGGTGGGTGGAGTTCGCCGACCACGGTAACCGTGCCGCTAGGCGGCAGGGCCGCGGTCACCGGCACGGCGTCTAGGTCGTATGGCACCCAGCCACGCTCGACCAGGATGGCGTCACCCGCCCACTGGCCAGCGCTCGCGTCAAGCAGCAAGGGCGTCAGCACGTTGAAGCCCGGCCGCCCATCCAGGGAGCGGCCGCGCAAGAGGACCTCGTTCTCCGGCGCGAAGACGCCGCTAACGCTGACGGGCAAGTACTCGGGAACTGCGGCGTCTGGCGCCAAGGCGGTAGCGAGGGGCGCAGGCGGCAGGTGGCCGCGGGCGTCGATGACGGCGTTGACCTCGCGCTTGTGACTCAGGCGGCGCAACTGCCAGAACCCGAAGTTGACGAACGCCACCACCAGCACTAGCGCAAGCAGGTGACCAGCCAACCAGCGGCCGCGCAGCAGGAGCGGCCGCTTGCCGCCCTTGCCGCTCTTGCCTCCCTCACCTCTCATGCCTAGTGCTTGGCTCAGAAGATGACGCGGTCCAGCGCCATCGCGAGGAAGAGCAGCGCCAGGTAGCTCATCGAGTACTTGTAGAGCGGTAGGGCCGTCACGCGGTCGACGCTCTGGCCAGAACGCATGACCAAGAAGACGCGCGCCATGCGCACGGCGAGCATGACGTTGAGGGCTAGGGCAGCCACGAAGTAGACGATGCTGAACTCATGCAGGAAGAACGGCAGGATGGTGAGCACCACGGTTAAAACCGTGTAGAAGATCATCTGCATGATGGTCGCGCGTTCGCCGATGATGGCGGGCGCCATGGGAACGCCGACGTTGGCGTAGTCCTTCTTGACCATCAACGCGAGAGCCCAGAAGTGCACTGGCGTCCAGACGAACACGACGGCGAACAAGATCCAGGCGAGCAGGCTGAGATCGCCGGTTACGGCGGCCCAACCAACGAGCGGTGGGATGGCGCCAGCTGCACCGCCGATGACGATGTTCTGCCAGGTGCTGCGCTTCAGCCACATCGTGTAGATGAGGACGTAGAACGCAATGCCAGCCCAACTGAGTAGCGCAGCTAGCACGTTGGAGGTGAGCGCGATGACGACGAAAGAGAGCACCGTGAGGGCGACGGCGAAGATGAGCGCGTTGCGCGGCGTCACGGAGCCCTTGACCAGCGGGCGCTTCGCCGTGCGCTTCATGTTCACGTCGATGTCTGCGTCGTAGACCATGTTGTAGACGCCCGCAGCCCCGGCCGACATGTAACCGCCGATGAGGGTGCCGAGCAGCACCAGCCAGTTCGGCATGCCACTGGCCGCGATGAACATCGCGCCCGCCGTAGTGAGGAGCAGCAGCGAGATGACCTTCGGCTTGGTGAGGATGAAGTAGTCGCGGATGGTGGCACGGGTGGTCTGGGCTTCGGCGGGCATGGTGTCTGTCACGATCTTGCGCTCTCCATTACTGCGCCACGCACGGCGCCTGAACCGAGCGCCGCTTGGCGCCCGCCTAGTAGTTTTATCGAGGTGGCCGAGAGCAGCGCGTACGCCGCCACCGCCACCGTGAGGTGGGCGAGCTGCAAGACTAGTGGCGCTTGCAGTCCTAGGTTGACAGTCCCCAGCAGGAGCTGGATGACGTAAACGCCGAGCAGCACGCGCGATGTGTTCGCCGCTTGTGGCACCGGCTTGAGCCACCATGCCATGCCGAGGCTGACGAACAGGTAGGTGCCGACGGCGATGGCGATGAGGGGGTGCAGGAGGCGCAGGCGGATGAGCGGGTGCGAGTTGACGTCGAAGTCGGCGCGCAGGCCGGCGGCCAACGACTCCGACGGGAACATGGTGTTGCCCATCGCGGCTATCCCACCCGTGAACATGAGCACGAGCATTAGTAGCAGTCCGAGGCCAGTAACGGTAGCCAGTCCCGCTTGTGCTCTTAGGCGCAAGGGGTAGTCGGGCCGGTTCTTGCTTGCGTAGACGACCGTGCCTGCCAACATGCCGATCAACAGCATCGAGTTGACTAGGTGCGACGCCACCCACACGCCCCGCGCAACGGTAGTGTTCTCGCCCGTCATGCCGAGCAGCACGGTGGCCCCACCGATGAGCGCTTCGAGCACCAAGAAGCCGAAGCTGAGGCTTGCGAACACGGCGAGGCCAAAGTTCTCGCGCCGCGTACGTAGCGCCAGAATCAGGAGCCACGCGCCGACGAGCAGCACGCCTCCGGAAAGCAGCCGGTGGCTGAACTCGATGATCGTCTCGATTGACGGGTTGAGAGGCACGACGACGCCGTTGCACGTCGGCCAGTGGCTTCCGCAGCCCGCGCCCGAGCCGGTGCTGCGCACGAACGAACCCTGCAGAATGACGACGACGTTGCTGATCAGCGCAACCCAGGCCAACACCAAGATCGGTGAACGTTTCACTAGTGCCTTCGACTCGCTTCCTTCGGGAGGGCCGCTGGCGCAACCATGCACCAGCGCTAGCCCGCCGCACGGGCCGCTGCAGCTAAGATTAGCCGTCCGGCCAGTGACCGTGACATGCTATCAGAGCGCACCACGCGCTACCCGCAGCGCCGAACCGACTCGGCTTCCGTGCCTCAAGGTATGGCCGACATGCCGACTGGCACGGCACACGGCGCTCTCACACATGTTAGCGATGATGTAACGCGACGCCGGGAGGCGGGGACCTCGTCAACTGCCGGGTTCTTTCCGCTTGTGAGGGTGATGTTACACTCACCGAACCGAGTAAGCTCTTCGGAGGATAAGTTGATCAGGACCAGGTTACCGAGCACCACTCTGCTTAAGTACGCGCTCACGGCGCTACTGCTAGCGGCTTTCAGCGGCGCCTTCGCGCAAGAGGCCGAACAGGCCCCGCTCGATTCCGCCACCCTAATAGAGAATGGTGCCTTCTATCTCGACCGAGGCGATTGCGCCTTGGCTCAGTTCTTCTACCAAGAGGCGCTGCGCAGCGAACCGAGCAACGCCGTCGCCCTCGTTGGCAAGGGTCGCTCGCTATCGTGTCAAGGCGCGTACAAGGCCGCCATCGACGCCTTCCAGGCCGCCCAGGCAGCCGACCCCAACTTGGTGGACGCCCACGTCTACCTGGCCATCACTTACCAGAACCAGTTCCAGTCCGACCCAACCGCTTACTCCGGACGGCTCGCCGACGCGCTCGACACCATCCAGCGCGCGGAGCGCATCAAGCCAGACGACTGGCGCGTCCAGAACACCAAGGGCGTCATCCTCTACTTCCTCGGCGACCTCGCCGCGGCCCGCACGACCCTTGAGCGCGCCGTAACCCTCGTGAGCGCCGACACGAGCGTCTCGAGCATGTCTGCCAACGAGAAGAGCACCGTGCAGGTGAACTTGGGCCGCGTCTACCGCGACCTCTCCGAACTCGACCTGGCACTTCAGGCATTCCGCCGCGCCGTCGTGATCGACCCATCGAGTGCCACCGCCCACAACAACCTCGGCAATATCGCGTACCGCCTCGGCGACTGCGCTACCGCTGAGTACGAACTATCGCAGGCAGCTAGCCTCGCCCCCGACTCCGTTTCATCCGTTTCGCAGCTCGGCATCGCACTCTTCGAATGCGGCGACATCGCAGGCAGCGTGCCCAAGCTCGAGGCCGCGGTTGCCCTCGAGGGCGCCGTCTTCCTCCCTCCCGTCTACACCTACCTTGCACGCGCATACTTGACCGTCGGCCGCATCGACGAGGCCGTCAAGTACGCCGAGTACGGCTCCCTCCTCCCGCCACCAAGCGCCGACGCCTACTACTGGCTTGGCAAGGCCTACCAGCGCCGCGCAGGTAGCAGCGACCAGGCGAACGCCAAGCGCTCCTTCGAACGCGCGCTCGAACTCGACCCGAACTACACGGCAGCGCGCACGGAACTCGGCCGGTAACGGCACCAACCACTTCTTCGGGTGGGCGCCAGGGCCGGACGGTTCCTGGCGCCCACATCGTTTGCTCATCTCGTCGCCTGAGCGGTGGACTAGCGCGCGGGCACCCTGTATACTTCATAGGTTTGGCTGGCGGCAGCGGGATGTCCGCCTTAGCCAATCGATACTTGGGCGCAGCCGGTGCAACACCACCACGGCCGCTACTAGCAGCCAGGCTCACCGATATCGACCTCAACATCCCGCCATGGAGGAACAGAGTGTCTTACTTAGGAATGAAGCAACTCCTCGAGGCTGGCGTGCACTTCGGCCACGAGACGAAACGCTGCAACCCGAAGATGAAGCGTTACATCTTCGCCGAGCGCAACGGTATCTTCATCATCGACCTGCAGAAGACCCTCGTCGAGAGCGAGAAGTCGTTCGACTTCCTCCGCGACCTCGCCGGGCGTGGCGGCACCATCCTCTTCGTTGGCGCCAAGAAGCAGGCCCAGGAGATCCTCGCTGCCGAAGCGCGGCGTTGCGGCATGCCTTACATCAACGAACGGTGGCTAGGCGGCCTTCTCACTAACTTCAAGACCATCCGCACGCGCGTAGAGCGCCTGCGTGACCTAGAAGCGATGTTCGAGGACGAATCGATCCTGCGCTTCACCAAGAAGGAGCAGATCGACCTCGGCAAGGAACTCCAACGCCTGCAGCGTTACCTGGGCGGCATCCGCGACCTCAACCGCCTGCCTGACGCGCTCTTCATCATCGACCCGGCCAAGGAGGCCATCGCGGTGAAGGAAGCCAACAAGCTCGACATCCCCGTCGTTGCGTTGGCAGACACGGACTCCGACCCCGACGTGCTCGACTTCATCATCCCAGGTAACGACGACGCCATCCGCTCCATCCAGTTGGTGACCGCGCGCCTAGCCGACGTCATCATCGAGATGCGCGGCGGCGAAGACGCGGCCGCAGCAGCTGGCACCGATGAACGCGAGACGCTCAGCATGCCGATGTCCGGCCCAGAGCGCGCCATCCAGGAAGCCGCAGCGGCAGCCGAAGGGCCAGACGCCCCGGCACCAGCCATGCGCGCCTCCGAAGAGGTCACCAAGGCTCCTGAGGTGAACGAGGTCGAGTCGGACGAGGAAGTCGTCGACGAAGACTAAGGCATTACGGGCCGCGCAAGCGCGCCACTGAACGAACCACACCCGGTGAGGGCCGCCAGACCGGCCAGCCCTGACCGTGCAAGTCCCGCGTACCAGCGGGACCGAAGGGAAGATGCAAGATGGCTGTTTCAACCGAACTGATCAAGCAGTTGCGGGCCATGACCGGCGCTGGCATGCTCGACGTCAAGAAGGCACTCGACGACGCGGGCGGTAACCTCGACAAGGCCGCTGACCTCCTCCGTGAGCGTGGCATTGCCAAGGCAGACAAGAAGGCTGGCCGCGAAGCCAAGGAAGGCCTCGTCGGCTCCTACATCCACCACAACGGCAAGATCGCCGTACTGGTCGAAGTCAATTGCGAAACCGACTTCGTGGCTCTCAACGAGAAGTTCCAGGAACTAGCGAGGAACCTCGCCATGCATATCGCCATGGCCAGCCCCGCTTACACGCGCCGCGAAGACGTGCCTGAGGAAGTCATCGCCGCCGAAAAGCATGCGTTGCTCCGTCAGGTCGAAGAAGAAGGCAAGCCCGCCAACGTCGCCGAGAAGATCGTCGAAGGGCGCCTCAACAAGTACCTCTCCGAGATCGTCCTGCTCGACCAGGACTACATCAAGGACGACAAGAAGACGGTCGATGCCCTCGTGAAGGAAGTCGCCGCAACCCTGGGCGAGAACATCCAGGTCGGGCGTTTCTCTCGCATAGCAATTGGCGAGTAACGACGGCATGAAACGCGTCCTCCTCAAACTCTCGGGCGAGTTCCTG
>JBIQMD010000062.1:0-7813 GCA_044463725.1 Truepera radiovictrix | reverse complement strand
GAGCGCCCCGTACGCACCGCGATCTTGCCGTCGAGCGACATGGCGGTCTTGTAGAGGACGAACGGGCGCCCCAAGAGCCACGTCGTGCGGTAGACCTCGTTCTGCTCCTCGGCCTCGGCTTGCCGCACGCCAACGACGACCTCGATGCCTGCCCCCCGCAGGCGCTGCAGTCCGCGCCCGTCGACGCGTGGGTTGGGGTCGGTCGTGGCGACCACGACGCACGCTACGCCTGCGGCGATGAGCGCGGCCGTGCATGGGGGCGTGCGGCCATGATGGTCGCACGGCTCGAGGGTGACGTACGCGGTGGCTCCACGTGCCGCCTCTCCCGCGTCTTCAAGGGCGTTGACTTCGGCGTGGGGCCCGCCTGCGCGGGCGTGCCAACCCTCGCCTACTACGGTGCCGTTCTTGACTATCACGCAGCCAACGAGCGGGTTGGGGCTCACGCGTCCGCGGCCGTGCTCGGCTAGCGCGAGTGCCAGGTTCATGTAGCGAACGTCGCTGGCTGCGCGCTCGGCCGAGAGGTCGTCTGGGGTTGCTTGTTCCATGGAAGCCGCGACCGCTCAACGCGGTCGTCGCTTCACCTCCTTCTCTCATCCGGACTGTTACCGTCGGCACCGGAATGTCACCGGTTCAAGCTCACCGTAGTGAGCGTCGCGGGCTGGGGCGCTTGTCGTGCTTGCGCCCTTCACCGCCGGTCGGGAATCTCACCCTGCCCTGAAGGGGTTAGCTGGTTTTGGGCGGCGTCACCACGTCGCCTAGGCACATGATATGCCGCCCTAGGCTGTTGCCAAGTATGGCGAGGTGATGTCTCACGGTCGCTGCTACGATGCGGTTCATGACTACCCCTTCGTTCGCAGAACGCTCGCAGGCCTACGCAGAGCTGTTGGTTAGGGTTGGGGTCAACCTCCAGCCGGGCCAGAAACTCATCGTGCGAGCTAGCGTCGACGCCGCCCCCATCGTTCGCCGGGTGGTGGACGTTGCTTACCGGATCGGCAGCCCGTACGTCGAGGTCCTGTGGGCGGACGACTCCGTCACGCGCTCGCGCTTCCTACATGGCCCGGAGGGCAGCTTCGGGATCATCCCGCAGTACCGCGCAGACGCCATGAACGCCCTGGCGGCCGAGGGCGCCGCGTCCTTGGCGATCCTGGCAGACGACCCGGACGCCCTCGCCGGCACCGACCTCGAGCGCTTCGCCACCTTCCAGAAGGCGTGGCGGCCGGTCGTGCGCCCATACTCCGACCTCGCCATGAGCGACCGCATCGCTTGGTGCGTTGCCGCCGCAGCCGCGCCAGCCTGGGCGCTCAAGGTGTTCCCCGGCTTGCCCGAGGCAGAGGCCATGACCGCGCTGTGGGACGCCATCTTCACGGCCACGCGCGTGACCGAACCAGACCCCGTTGGCGCTTGGCGCAGCCATAACGCGGGCTTGGCGCAGCGCAAGGCGCTCCTCAACGAGCGGCGTTACTCCGCGTTGCGCTTCAAGGCGCCAGGCACCGACCTGCGCGTTGGCCTAGCCGACAACCACATGTGGGACGGCGGCGTTTCAACCTTGCCTAACGGCGTGCCGTTCGTTGCCAACATGCCAACGGAGGAAGTGTTCACGGCCCCGCACCGCGAGCGTGTAGACGGTGTCGTCCGCGCCAGCATGCCTCTCGCATACAACGGCATCCTGATCGACGACTTCGAGCTCGAGTTCAAGGACGGAGCCGTCGTCAAGGCCGCCGCAGGCAAGGGTCAGGCGGCGCTCGACGAGATCCTCGCCACTGACGCTGGCGCTCTGCGCCTCGGCGAGGTAGCGCTGGTGCCTGCCTCCAGCCCCATCGCCAAGGCTGGCGTGTTGTTCTTGGAGACGCTGTTCGACGAGAACGCCGCCTGCCACATCGCCCTAGGCCGCGGTTACATCAACTGCGTGCAGGGCGCGCAGGAGATGACCCCCGACGAGCGCCTGGCGAGCGGCCTCAACGACTCCCTCGCCCACGTCGACTTCATGATCGGCTCCAGCGCCATGGACGTCGACGGCGAACTCCCAGACGGCACCACCGAACCCGTCATACGGCAAGGGGAGTGGGTGGGCTGACGGACGCGCCCACGGTTGCCGACGCCCGCCGCCTCCTGCACGAGGTCTTCGGCTATCACGAGTTCCGCGGCGCACAGGAGCAGGTCATCGACCAGCTCCTTGGCGGCGGCGACGCTCTCGTGCTCATGCCGACCGGCGGCGGCAAGTCACTCTGTTATCAGATCCCCGCGTTGCTGCGGCCCGGCGTGGCGGTGGTGGTGTCGCCGCTCATCGCCCTGATGCACGACCAGGTGACGGCGCTGCGCTTAGCCGGGGTCAAGGCCGCGTACCTCAACTCCAGCCTCGAAGCTAGCGAGGCGCGCGACGTCGAACGCGACCTGCTCGAGGAGCGCCTCGACCTCATCTACGTAGCGCCCGAGCGCCTGCTCACCCCAGGTTTCCTATCGCTCCTCGACCAGGCGCAGGTCAGCCTCTTCGCTATCGACGAGGCGCACTGCGTATCACAGTGGGGGCACGATTTCAGGCCGGAGTACATCGGGTTGAGCTTGCTGGCGGAGCGCTACCCGGAAGTGCCGCGCATAGCACTGACGGCCACGGCCGACGCAGCCACGCGCCGCGAGATCGTCGACAAGCTGCATTTGCAGGGGGCGCGGCGCTTCATCTCCAGCTTCGACCGGCCCAACATCGATTACCAGGTCGTCGAGAAGGTCGACGCCCGCGCGCAGTTCCTGGCCTTCTACCGCACCAAGCACGTTGGGCACGCTGGCATCGTCTATTGCCTGTCGCGCCGCAGCGTCGACTCCACCGCCGCTTGGCTGGTGAGCAAGGGCGTCAACGCCATCCCTTATCACGCTGGCCTCGACGCTGGCGTGCGCCGCACCAATCAAGAGCGCTTCTTGCGTGAGGACGGCGTGGTGGTCGTCGCCACCATCGCGTTCGGCATGGGCATCGACAAGCCCGACGTGCGCTTCGTTGCTCACCTCGACCTCCCCAAGAGCCTCGAGGGTTACTACCAGGAGACGGGCCGCGCTGGCCGCGACGGCGAACCGTCGGACGCCTTCATGACTTACGGCCTAGCCGACGTGGTGCAGATCAGCCGCATGCTGGCGGCGGGCGAGGGTAGCGAGGCGTTCAAGCGCGTCGAGCGGCAGCGGCTCGAGGCGCTCCTGGCATACTGCGAGACGGCCGGCTGCCGCCGCCAGTCGCTGCTCACGTACTTCGGTGAAGCGTTGGCCGAGCCGTGCGGCAACTGCGACACCTGCCGCGAGCCCGTCGATCGGTTCGATGGCACCATCGCCGCCCAGAAGCTCCTCTCCACCGTCATGCGTACCGGGCAGCGTTTCGGAGCTGGCCACCTGATAGACGTGCTGCTCGGTAAGCACACGGAGCGCACCGCGAAGTTCAACCACGAGAGCTTGAGCACCTTCGGCATTGGCACTGAGCTGAACGCGGACGGCTGGCGCTCGGTCGTGCGACAGCTTCTGGCTAACGGCCAGCTCCTACCCGACCCGGACGGTTTCGGTGGGCTGATCGTCGGGCCGGGCGCCGCCGCCGTGCTGCGCGGTGAGCAGCAGGTGCGTTTGCGCCGCGACCGGCAGGTAGCGCGGCCCAGCGCTAAGCGGCTGCGCGGTGCGTCCGCCGTGGCAGATGTTCCCGCCGACACCACGCCAGAGGACGAGGCGTTGTTCCAGGCGCTGCGCGCGCTGCGCGCCGAGCTCGCCAAGGAGCAGGGCGTTCCGCCCTACGTGGTGTTTCACGACAAGACGCTGCGGGAGATGGTGGCCTTGCGGCCCGGCAGTCTGGCTGCGCTGCACGCGGTGCAGGGCGTTGGCGACACGAAGCTCGAGCGCTACGGCACGCGGTTCCTCGAAGTGTTGGCTAGTTGAGGGGGGTTCGTTTGGCCTGGAGGCCGGTAGCTTCCGGTGGGGCCTGAGCGAACGCGAGCCAAGTGTACCCCGCGCGCCGGGTCCCACGGCGCAGCCCCCGCTCGCGCACGGTCGCGAACGTGCGCTCGGCGAGTACTACGTTGGATCGCGCCTACTCAGTCCGTGGGTCGGCTTGATATGAGCGTCTCGGACGCCAGTCTTTGCGCGTGGTTGGCCGGCCCGGGGACCGTTGTACTGAGTCAGGACCATCTCGCCTGCATCACGATGTGATACACCGTAGCTTGTCATTGCAGCCAGCGCTGGGAAGTGCTTGAAATATGAGGAGGCGTTGCGTGAAAACGTCTCAGTTCAATGTGATCGTGCGCTCTGTTGTGGCTGCTTTACTGCTGTCGAGTACGGTCGCAATGGCCCAATTGGCCCAGCTCGCTCCTGAAATAGTCGGCACGTACGGCCTTAATGTCATTTCTGGCAACGCATTACCGGAGAGTCTTAATACGGAGAAGGCTGCGCTGGTTTTTTTCATGCCCAACGAGTGCCCGGCCTGCGACGAGTTCGTTGCATATGAGCGCTTTGCCACGTTGCCGCTTCAACTAGTTCTGGTGACGAACGCCCCAGAGGCCGAGTCTAGGGAGTGGGCAGACTCTCACCCTGGTTGGAACGTTTGGGCGGATCCCCACGACGGCCTGGCGATGTACCTGGGCGTGAAAGACGCGCCCAGCGCGTACATGGTGGATGCGGGCTCTGTGGTCAACGCCGATTATTGGCCGTTTGCCAGTGGCCTTGACGGGCTGTATTCGGACCTGCTGTACTTCGCGCTTTCCGAACCAGGTCCTCGCGCTGCCGAGGTGGTAGGCGGTTTGCTTGGGGTAGACCTAAGCGACATCGGGCTAGTCGGGATTGGTGGCAACACGAGCAAAGGAGAACCTGCGGGCCCGGCCATCGTTGTCGTTTGCTGGCCCGGCTGCGGCGTGTGCCGGGAGGGGCTTGGTTACCTCCAGGATTCATACCTCACCAGCGCTGGGATAATACCGCCGGTGATCGTCGCATCGGTGGTGGACGACACCACGCGAGGTACTTCCGCGACCGCATTCGCAGTATGGCGTGACGCGGGCTTCTCTGTACAAGAAGTCACCCGTTCCGCTGCGGGAGTTCTCGACCTCCCGGTATCGCCGGTGACATTGATTGTTGACCAGGAGGGGACCGTGACCTAGGCCGTAGTAGGGTTTTCTTCAACTGTGTGGGAGAAACTGCGTAAGCAATGGGAGGAGCAATGATGCGCTTGGTGAGAACTCTCCCGATTCTGAAGCTACTACTCGTTGCGGCGCTTTTGGCAAGTGCTAGCGCGCTTGCCGAACCAACGACGCACGCCACACCCTATGGTTATAGGGCCGTTGACACCCAAGCGGAAGGGAATACAGTCGTAACGCCAATGGCTTGGGCTTGCTCGCCGTGGTCGGCCTGGCAAACAGTTGCCTACTACTGTGTGGGTAGTGCAACTTGCGGCGACGGCTGCCCTGTTCGCGCAAAGCTACTTCATCGAACCCAGGTCTGCACTGATGAAGAGGGTCACTCGTTTCCAAACGAAGAGCAGAAGGAAGTATTCAGCGGCTGCTGTACTGGGGGCCCAGGTGGCCAATGCCCAAATCCGCTGACACTGGACCCGTTGTATGAGTTCAACTTTAGGGGTGATGATCGGTGAAAGTCAGGGGAGCAAAGCTTACGCTTGCGGTTCTTGTCGCTTCGTTGCTCATGGGGGCAAGCGCAGAGGGCGAAATAGCGGCGACCCCGTACGGCTTGACCGCGGCGGGGTTGTCCTCGACCAGCGTCAGCGTCGCCCCCATGGCCATTACCTGTACGGCTTGGTCTTCGTGGCTTACCTCAGCGACCTACTGCAAGCCGGACCTCACAGGGGTTCTGTGCTTATGTACTACACTACCGTTGTCGGTGGAGTTTGCTGACCAATATAGGGTTCGGACGTGTACGAGTAGCGGAACTGGTGGGCAAACGACGGAATATCAGTTTAGGACAAAGCGGTCGGGTTGCTGCGGTTTGGAGATCTTCCGCTGCACCTGGGATTGAACTACTCATGAGATGAGAACCCACTACTCGCCTGGGTCGCGGTTTCGGAGGTCGGCGAGCACCGCTGTTCTGGTCGTTCGCTAGGCGCTAGAAGTACCGCCTAGCGAACCTCACTCCCATCAGGCAAATCCCGCTCGGGGCTGATCAGCCCGAGAGTGCCGTCCGGGCCCTCGCCCGAGAGGATCATGCCCTGGCTGACGATGCCGCGGAGCTTGACGGGCTTGAGGTTAGCCACGGCCACCAGGCGCTTGCCGACCAGGTCGGCTGGGTCGTAATGCTCCTTGATGCCGCTGACGATCGTGCGCGTCTCCGGGCCCATGCGCACCGTCAAAACGATGAGCTTGTCGGCGTTCGGGTGTTGCTCGGCCTTCTCGACCGTCACGACACGCAACTCGAGCTTGCCGAAGTCCGCGTACTCGATCTCCGGCTTGTGCTCGAGCGGCTGCGCGGCGGGCGGCTGAGCTGCAGCCTCGATCTCGGCCGCCAACGCAGCTAGGTCGACGCGCGGGAAGAGCGGCTCGCCGGGGTGCGTTACGGTCCCGGCAGGAACCAAGCCCCACTCGCTGGCGGCGTTCAAGTCGTAAGGCGCGTTGCGCACGCCCAACTGCTTGCGCAGCTCGTGCGCCTTGCCAGGGATGACGGGGTCAAGCACGATGCTCGCGCAACGCAACGCCTCGATCAGGGTGTTGAGGACGGTGTCGAGCCGCCCTGACGTCTCCTCGCTGCGCGAGAGTTCCCACGGTTTGGTGTCTGCGATGTACTTGTTCGCCTTGCGCACCGCGTCCATGACGCTCTCGAGGGCGCGGTCGAACTGCAACGCGCCGAAGTAGCGCGTGACCGTCGGGGCCAAAGCCAAGAAGGTGTCGATCAGCTCTTGGTCTACGCTCTCGAGTTGCCGTGCGGCCGGCACGACGCCGTCGCGGTAACGGCCGAGCATGCCGAGCGTGCGGTTGAGCAGGTTACCCAAGTCGTTAGCGAGGTCCGCGTTGATGCGCTCTGCAAGGGCCAGCTCGTTGAAACTCGAGTCGAGGCCGAACGGCATGTCGCGGATGAGGAAGTAACGGAAGGCGTCGTTGCCGTACTTGCGCAGCAAGTCCAGTGGCTTGACGGCGTTGCCGAGCGACTTGCTGATCTTGCGGTCGTCGATCAACCAGTAGCCGTGCACGTTCAGGTGCTTGAAGACCGGAATGCCGGCGGCCTTGAGCATGATCGGCCAGAACAGGCCGTGCGGCTTGACGATGTCTTTCGCGATGAAGTGCTCGACGTGCGGCCAGAAGCGCTCCGTCAGGCCCTTGCTCTCCAAAGCCGAGTAGTAGTTGATGAGCGCGTCGAACCACACGTAGGTCACGTGCTCGTCGTCCCAAGGGAGCGGAATCCCCCAAGGCACGCGGCTGCGCGGCCGGCTGATGGAGAGGTCGCCGATGGGTTCGCGCAGCATGGCCAGGACCTCGTTGCGGTAACGCTCGGGCCGGATGAGGTCCGGCTGCTCGGTCAGCAAGTCGCGCAGCCACAGGCGGTACTTCTCCATGCGGAAGAAGTAGTTGGCCTCGGTGCGGAACTCCAACTCGATCTCGTGCTGCGGGCACTTGCCGTCTACGAGCTCCTTCTCCGTGTAGTAGCGCTCGCATTTCACGCAGTAGAGGCCGGAGTACTCGCCGAAGACGATGTCGCCCTTGTCGTACACGTTCTGCAGAACCTTCTCGACCACCTCGCGGTGGCGGGGCTCCGTCGTGCGGATGAAGTCGTCGTAGCGGATGCCGAGACGGTCCCACGTCGAGCGGAACTCCGCGCTGACCTCGTCGGCGTACTCCTGCGGCGATTCACCGTGAGCTTC
>JBIQMD010000061.1:0-7886 GCA_044463725.1 Truepera radiovictrix | reverse complement strand
GACGCGCCGCAGCACGGGCCGCAAGCGTTAGGCGCCGAGGTGCGCGAGGCGGTGCGCGTCGCCCGCAAGGTCAGGCAGCGCCGTAAGGTCTGGCGCCACGTCGAGGCCCTCGGCAACGAGCCAAGGGAGCACGTGTTCTGTTGGGAGGTTGCCTACGAGCTCGTCTGCCGCGAACGGACAGCCGCCGATGCCTCCAAGGGCGCCCTCGAACCACCTCACGCCGTAGCGCAGGGCGACGGCCAGCTTGTCGCGCCAGGCGCCTGGCGCAGCGTGCAGGTGCAGGCCAAGGCCGCCAGGTTCTGGCACGGCGTCTAGTACGGCCTCGATGGCAGCGGCGTTGGCGTTGCCCAGGGTGTCCGCTGCCGCGATGCGGGTGATGCCAGCGGCCCGCAGGCGCGCCACTGCCGCTGCGGTGGTCGTTGGGCTCCACGGGTCGCCATAAGGGTTGCCAAAGCCCATCGAGAGGTAGACGACCAACTCGATGCCCGCCTCTTTGGCCTGGCGTCCGAGTTCCGTGACCAACTCCCACGAGTCGGCGACCGAACGGCCGACGTTGCGCCGTTGGAACGTGTCGCTGACGGAAAGCGGGTAGCCGACGCTCGTTACGCCGTTGGCGGCGCTAGCGCGTGCCAGCCCGCGTTCGTTGGCGATGATGCACAAGAGGTCGACGCCCGGGCCCGCCACAACGTCACGAAGTAGCGCCTCCGTATCTGCCATCTGCGGCACCGCGGTGGGCGACACGAAACTACCTAGGTCGAGGTGGTTGAAGCCAGCAGCCAATAGGTCTTGGATGTGGCGCAGTTTGGCGGCCGTTGATGGAACGTGCTTGAGGCCCTGCCACGCGTCGCGCGGGCACTCGACCCAAGTGACTTGCTCAGGGGTTGATGGCATGGCTCAGTCTAGCCAGGCCGAAGCGGCGGTGCGGTAACGCCTTTGGCTGCAGCCTAGTTCCTGTAGGCAGCAGCCGCGGTTCCCTACCGCGCTTCCGCCGCCGTTATCTATACTTGGCAGCGTGTTGCAGACGCTCGAACTGCGCGACTTCGCCATCGTAGACGAACTGGCGCTTGACCTGTCACCAGGCCTGAACGTCCTTACTGGTGAGACTGGAGCGGGCAAGTCGATAGTGGTTGACGCGCTCGAGTTGCTCAGTGGCGGACGGGCAGACGCCAACCTCATCCGCGCTGGCGCGGAGGCCGCTTTGGTCCAGGCGACCTTCCTAGACTCGCCGCTCACGTCGGCGTCGCGGCGCCTCTCCGCCAGCGGGCGCCACGCCGTTCGGCTAGACGGCGAGCTCGTCACCGTAGCTGAGCTAGCCGAGGCCGTCGGCGAGCAGGTACGGGTCTTCGGGCAGCACTCGGCGCAGCAACTCCTCTCCGCCGCTGCCCAGCGCGAGCAGCTCGACCGCCTCCTCGCCCCGGACGAACTTGCAGCGCTCGCCAGCCACCGCGCCGCCTTCAACGCCTTGCAGGGCGCCACGAGCACCCTCACCCGCCTCCAGGACGCGCAGCGTGAGCGGTCACGGCGGCTCGATACCCTCGACTTCGAACTCAGGGAGATCGCGGCAACCAACCCGCAACTTGGAGAAGACGAACGCCTTGGCGTCGAGCTCGCGTCTCTGCAGCACGCAGAACGCATAACGCAGGCGGGCGCTGGGGCGCTCGCTGCACTAGCCGGGGAGGAAGGCAACGCCGTTTCCTACGCTGCTGAGGCACTGAGGGAACTCGAGGCAGTGGCGCGCTACTCCCCTGCTCTGGCCGCGCTTGCGCGCGACCTGCGCGAGCTCGTAAGCGGCCTGGGGGCAGTAGGTGGGGAAGTCGAGGCGTTCCTCTCGGACTTCGAGGCCGACCCACAGCGGCTGGACGACGTCCAGGCGCGCCTCGCCGCCCTCGAGAACTTGAAACGCAAGTACGGCCATGACCTGGAGGCGGTTGACGCCTACCGCAAGGCAGCGGCGGCCGAGGCAGAGGAACTGCAGGGAGCCGACCAGGAGATCGTGCGCCTGGAGGCGCAGGCAGCGGCGTTGGAAGTGCAGCTTGCTGACCTCGGGGCGAACCTGACGGCGGCGCGCATCGGTGCTGGTTCGGCCCTCGCCGCAGGGGTGCTACCGCTGCTCAAGCAGCTCGGCCTGCCGAACGCACGGTTCGAGGTAGCCATAAGCCCGGCAGCCAAGCGCTCGCGGAACGGCCAGGACGAGGTCGCTTTCATGTTCGGCGCCAACACGGGAGAGCCCTTGAAGCGCGCGTCCGACGCAGCGTCTGGTGGTGAACTATCGCGCATGATGCTCGCGCTGCACCTAGTTACCGGCTCAGACTTGCCAACGGTCGTGTTCGACGAGGTCGACGCCGGCGTTGGCGGCGTGACCGCAGATCACGTAGGGTCGCTCCTCGCCCGTCTGGCCAGCGAGCGCCAAGTGCTGGTAGTCACGCACCTCGCACAGGTAGCCGCATTCGCCGACGCCCATTACAAAGTGGAGAAGGTCGAGGTCGACGGGCGCACCGTTACGCGCGTGCACCGCCTGGAAGCAGAAGAGCGAACGAGCGAACTCGCGAGGCTTCTCTCTGGCACCCTCACCGAGGCGTCGCTGCGTCACGCGAGCGAGCTGCTCGAACGCGCTCAGGCGGCCGCCGTGCGTGCTCCCAAAGTGGCCGGGCAGCGCGGCGCGCGTCACACCTAAGCCACATGACTACTGCGCTATGCTTGAGTTCATGGAACCACGCACGCGCCACTCTGGAACTCGCTGATGGTGGACGCAGAAGGCCGCCACAACGGCGATTCGTGCCCTCGGTGCGGCGGCGTGGCAACCATCACTTACTACTACGACGAAGGGTTCGAGGAGCTCGAGTGCCCAGAATGCGGTTACTCATCTGAAGCCACGGAACTCGACGCGCTCGCGCGCTACGACTCGGAACTCGTCGAAGCTGGCGCCAGGCATTCAGACGCTCGCCCCGGCGCAGGCCCCCAACCCGACTCGCCGCCGTACCCACGGCGCAGCCTCAAGGCATAGCTCGTGCAGGACGTCGCCAGAACCCACCGCTCAAGGCCGTGCGGTGGTTTCTGTTCATGTCTGGTCGTGAAGCAGTCGCAGGCAGGCAGAAAACCAGGGGTCAACCGCCCGCAGCGCCGAAGCGCCGCCGCAGGGCCCCGGAGGGAGACAGCATGGACGTGAAGGTCGTTCTCAGCTCGGAGGAGATAATCCGCGGGCTTAAGCACTACCGGCGCATCGCCAAGCAAGACCTGCTCCGGGCGCCAGAGACCGTCAACCCTGACGCCTTCCGCACGCATGCTGAGGCGCGGCGCAGCGTCTACGCGGAACTCAGCCAGATAGCCGAGGTAAGCAGCCCAGGCGAAGTCGCGGCCGCCGCCCTCCAGGCCTACAAAGCACTGCCATTCGTGACCGGCTCGGAACGGCCAGAACACACCGAAATAAGGGGGCGCGAGAACGCGCTAGAGAACTTCTTCCTCATGATCGGGCTCGAGAAACGCATCCAACGCGAGGCGCGCAGCATGCGGCCAAGCCTGAAATCACTAGTCAACCAGGCGGGTCCTGACGTAGCTGCCGAAGCGGGCTGACCGACCACAGCAGTGGACCACCTTCGCGTCCTGAGCGGCATCCGGAGCATGGTACAACGGGGCCCGTGACGCTAGCTGACTTAGAGCGCCTGGCCGCCAAGCGGCCAGAAGCGCTGCATGAACTCTCCGAGAACCTCGTGTTCGGCGAAGGCAACCCGGACGCGCAGTTGGTACTCGTTGGCGAGGCCCCAGGCGAGGACGAGGACCTCAGCGGGAGGCCGTTCGTTGGCCGCGCTGGCCAACTCCTAGACAAGGTGCTCGCGTCGGTCGGCATCGACCGCGACGAGGTTTACATCACGAACATCGTCAAGTTCCGCCCGCCAGACAACCGCAACCCTCGCCCAGAGGAGGTCGCGGCAGGCGAGTGGGTGCTGCTCGAGCAATTGAAGATCATCAAGCCGCAGATCATCGCGCCGTTGGGTAACGTTCCGACGCAGTACTTCCTGCACACGAAGGAAGGCATAACCAAGACGCGCGGTAAATGGCACGAGTGGCACGACATCCGCGTCTTCCCCCTGTTTCACCCTGCTTACCTACTGCGTAACGCCAGCCGCGAGCGCGGTGCGCCGAAGTGGATAACCTGGAACGACATGAAGGAGCTCAAACGGGCGCTCGACGCCCTGCCGCCCAAAGACCACGCCTTCCACCTGGACACGGCCAAGCAAGGAGCGCTCTTCTGACCCCTACCGAGAACCACGAGGCCGCGAGCAGCGAAGATCACCGCCAGGCAGAAGCCGAGGCCAGCGTCCGTTTCGTTGGCCTGATTCACGCCCTGAGGGCGTCCGCAGAGGCCGCAATGGGCGACGACAGCAGTCCGCTACGCCTAGCAAGCCGCGACGGCGTGGCCGGCCGCAAGGCCGCTCGCCGCAGCCTCGACCTGCTCGAGATGCTGCAAGTCAAGACGCTTGGCAACCTAGAACCTGGCGAGCGCGACGCCCTCTGGTCTGCCCTACGCGCGGTGCGTGAGCGGCTGCAGGAAACGGCAGGGGAACTGCCCGTGATGGACGCCTCCAGCGCCGGGTTACTGACAGACGACCAGGCGTGAGGGCATTGGTGCAGCGCGTTAGCCGCGCAGCCGTCCGCGTCGATGCGCGCACTGTCGGTGAGATCGGTACCGGCCTCCTGGTCCTCCTCGGGGTGCAACCAGGCGACGATGCCGAGCTGGCAAGGCGGCTCGCGGACAAGGTCCGCAAGCTGCGCGTGTTCGAAGACGAGGCGGGCAAGATGAACTTGAGCCTCGTGCAGGTCGGGGGCGCCTGCCTGGTCGTCAGCCAGTTCACCCTCTACGGCGACGCCAAGGACGGCAACCGCCCAGGCTTCAGCGGCGCCGCGCGCCCGGAAGCAGCCGAGCCGCTCTACCTAGAGTTCGTGGCCGCCCTGAGACAGGCTGGCGTGATGGTCGAAACGGGCGAGTTCGGCGCCATGATGGACGTCGAACTTGTCAACTCCGGCCCAACTACCCTGTGGTTGGACACGGCCGAGCTGTTCAGCTAGCAAAGAGGCGGGCAAACTGCCCGCCCGGACGAGCGCAAAGAGTGTGTTAGCTAGCCACGCGCGAAGCTGCAGGCAACGCCGTAGCGCCCTCGAACAAGTTGACCTCTTCGATGAAGCGCTTGAAGTGGTACGAGGCGTCGTGCGGGCCCGGGCTGGCCTCCGGATGGTACTGCACGCTGAACACCGGGTAGCGCGAATGCGCCATGCCCTCCAGCGTGCCGTCGTTCAAGTTGATGTGAGTAGCAACGAACTGCTCGCCCGGTATCGAAGCGATGTCCACGACGTAGTTGTGGTTCTGGCTCGTGATCTCCACGTTGCCGGTGATCAGGTTCTTGACGGGCGTGTTGGCGCCGTGGTGACCGTAAGCGAGCTTGTGCGTGCGCCCGCCGACCGCCAAACCGAGGAGCTGATGCCCCAAGCAGATGCCGTAGGTCGGCAGTAGGCCGAGCAGCTGCCACACGGTGTCGTGAGCGTACTTAGGGCCCGCAGGGTCGCCTGGCCCGTTGGACAGCACGAGGCCGTAAGGGTTGAGGGCCATGATCTGCGCGGGCGTCGTCTGGGCAGGCACCACGATGACCTCGGCGCCAGACTGCTCGAGCTTGTAGACGATCGAGTGCTTGATGCCGAAGTCGACGAGGACGATGCGCGGATGGTCCTGGAAGGTCGGCCGCGCGTAAGGCAGCGGCGTGGTTACCTCCGGCGTCATGTCGCGACCGTCGATATCCTCGTGGTCGCGGGCTTCCTGCACGAGCTCTGCCTCGAGCGCGTCATCCGTGTGACCGTGGTAGATGACGCCCTTGACCACGCCGCCGGAGCGCAGGCGGCGGGTCAAGGCGCGCGTATCGATGCCCTCGATGCCGACGATGCCGTGCTGCTCCATGAACGCCTGAAGGTCCTGGTTGGCGCGGTGGTTCGACGCCACCCGCGAGAACTCGCGCACGATGAAGCCGCGGGCGTACGGTTTGTTCGACTCCATGTCGTACACGCTCACGCCGTAGTTGCCGATGTGCGGGTAGGTCATGGTGACGATCTGGCCGTGGTAGCTGGGATCGGTGAGGATCTCCTGGTAGCCGGTCATCGAGGTGTTGAACACGATCTCGCCGACGGACTTGCCGTGCGCGCCGAAGGCGTAACCGTAGTAGACCGTGCCGTCTTCTAGCGCGAGGAGCGCGGGGGGTTTAGTGAGGAGCGACATTCCGTCACGCAGATTAACAGGTAGCGCCCTAGGAGACGGTGTGCGGCGGGATGACGGCGGCGGCTGGCACCGTCGCGTCGGTCAGCACGCTGTACGCCCCGATGCGTGCGCCATCCCCCACCCGCGAGCTGCCGCGCAGCACCACGCCCTGCTCGAGCACGCAGTCGCGGCCGAGCACGACGCCGTCATCGATGTAGGTGGTGTTCGGGTCGAGCATGGTCACGCCGGCCCTCAACCAGTGGTCCGTCACGCGTTGCCGCAGTATGCGCTCGGCGGCCGCTAGCTGCGCGCGGTCGTTGACGCCGAGCAGTTCGCGTTCGTCTGCGAGCAACGTGCGCACCGGATAGCCGTCTGCGAGATAGGCCTTCGGCAGGTCGGTGATGTAGTACTCGTTCGCGGCGTTGTCGTTGCGCAACAGGGCGGCGCGCCTGAACACGTCGGAGTCGAACAGGTAGACGCCTGGGTTGATCTCGTTTAGCGCGCGTTCCGCTTGAGTAGCGTCCTTCTCCTCTACGATGGCGCTCAGCTCGCCGTTGCCGTTGCGGACTATGCGCCCTAGCCCCGTCGGGTCGGCTGTCGTGCAGGTGAGCAGCGCCATGCCGCTCTCGTTACCCAAGGTATTGACGAGGGCGAGGAGGGTGGCGCTCGTGAGGAGCGGACCATCGCCGTTCAGGACGAGGACGTTGCCTGTGAAGCCGTCGAGCGCCGTAGCGCTCTCCCTCAGGGCATGGCCGGTGCCGTAACCCGTGGAGAAGTCTTGCGTCACGAAGGTTAGGCCGCGACCAGCGAAGCGCTCTCGTACTTCGTCGCCTGAGTAGCCGACCACCACGACGGTGCGGGTGGGGTTCAGCGGCGCGACCGCCCTGAGGATGTGCTCGAGGAGCGGTTTGCCCGCCGCCTCGTGCAGGACCTTGTGCAGGTGGGAGTTCATGCGCTTGCCCTCGCCCGCGGCTAGCACGACGACGGCAAGTGGAGGCTGACCGGCGCCCTCGGACGTCACTTACCCCTCCGCGCTTGCCCACCCTTGGACGAGCTGGGCTTGGCCTGCCCCTTTGGTGTTAGGGACCCCGCACCACCAGAGGCGGCCGCTGACAAGACGGGCTTGGGATACGGAGCGTTGGCACTCCTGCGCAGCATGAAGATGGCGACGATGATGATGAGCACGCTCGCCAACTGCGTGACGGTGAAGAGGCCGATGCCTGCCTTGTCGAGCCCGTCTTCGAGGACGACCTTGATGGCGAGGGGGTTGTCGCGGAAGGTCTCTTCCAGTACGGAGCGCAGCACGGAGTACCACAGCACCATCTGCCAGAACGCGTAGCCCGGTCCCCTCCCCCGGTTCATGGCCCACAGGGTGATGAGCACGACGAGGATGCCGATGACGACGCCGTAGATCTGGGTGAGGTGAACGGGCCCGCGGACGATGGCGCCCGTACATTGATAGAGCGGGATATACGAGCCGTCAGAGCACACGCCTGGGAACGCGCTCCACAGGTCGGGGCCGAAGACGAAGCGACCGAACGCCCCTAGCGTCTCGGTGCCTGGTTCTGGCCAGGTGAAGCCGATGGGCCAATTGGTGAGGCGCCCGCCCGTGTCGGTGCCGTTCATGAAGTTGCCGATGCGCCCGCCG
>JBIQMD010000060.1:0-7944 GCA_044463725.1 Truepera radiovictrix | reverse complement strand
CGTCGGCGCGGCCCTGGCGATCGCCGGCGCGGCCCTGCAGGTTTCCTTCGGCAATCAACTCGCCGATCCGACCCTGCTGGGCGTCAGTGGAGCAGCCACGCTCGGGGTGGTGTTCGCCTACATCGTCGGAGCCGTCAGCTTGGGTCGCTGGACGCTACCCGTGTTCGCCTGCCTCGGGGCGCTCGTGAGCGCCATGTGGCTCATCCGCTTCGCGCAGCGTCATGGGCGCTCCGACCGACTCACGTTGGTACTCGCTGGCGTTGCCCTGCAGCTTTTCCTAGGTGGCGTGGTGACGTTGCTTGTCAACGCCGTCCGCCGCCCCGGCATGCCGGACGCTTCGTACCTAACGTTCGGAGGGCTAACTGGCATCTTCTGGCGTGACGTTGCCCTTGCCGCCCCGCTCATACTGGTCGTCACCGTTCTCCTCTGGAGGCTGGCGCCGGAGCTGAACATGGTGCTCCTGGATGAGAGCACCGCCACCTCGCTCGGTGTCGATGTCGTGCGCGTCCGCCTATTCGCTGGTGGCTTGGCCGCCGTAGCGACCGGCACGGTCGTGGCATACAGCGGCAGCATCGCCTTCGTTGGGCTGGTCGTGCCGTTCATCCTCCGCAGGCTGCTGGGTGACGATCACCGCGTCCTGCTCCCCGCCGCCGCGCTCGGTGGCGCAGCGCTAGTTACCTTCGGTGACGCGCTCGCGCGCAACCTCATCGCACCGATGGAGTTGCCGCTCGGGGTGCTCATGACCGTTGTTGGCGGGCCGTTATTCTTCTGGCTCATCGGCCGCGGCCGCGGTGTAGGTAGTTGGTAGCGGGGGCTCGGCCCTTCCAGCGACCGGGGTCATCCCACCTGAACGGTAAAGTGTCCGGTCATGACCCCTCCCATTGACGCCGCGGCCGCCCTCGAGCACCACCTGAAGCAACGCGTCTTAATCCTCGACGGCGCAATGGGAACGATGATCCAGCGCGCGAGCCTAACGGAGGCCGACTTCCGTGGCGCGCGTTTCGAGAACCACCACAAGGACCTCAAGGGCGCCAACGACCTGCTTGTACTCACGGCCCCCGACTTGATCGCCGGCATTCATGACGCGTACTTGGCCGCTGGCGCAGACATTATCGAGACGAACACCTTCAACGCCACCCAGTTGGGGCTAGCTGAATACGGCCTCGGTGAGGTGGTGGCCGAGATCAACGAGGAGGCCGCGAGCCTCGCACGTCGCGCAGCAGACGCTCACACCACGCCGGCAGCGCCGCGTTGGGTTGCTGGGTCCATCGGCCCGACGAACAAGACCCTGAGCCTAAGCCCACGTGTCGAGGACCCTGCCTACCGCGAGGTCACCTTCGACCAGGTGTATGGCGGTTACCTCGAGCAAGCGCGGGCCCTGATCGCTGGCGGCGTAGACCTGCTGCTCATCGAGACCGTGTTCGACACGCTGATGGCGAAGGCGGCGATCCTCGCCTGCCAGGACGCGGCCGCAATGGCGCCACGCCGCGTACCGCTCGTGCTATCAGGCACCATCACGGACGGTTCGGGCCGCACCCTATCTGGCCAGACGTTGGAGGCGTTCTGGACGTCCGTGCAGCATGCGGATCTCCTCGCCGTCGGCCTCAACTGCGCCCTTGGCCCTAAAGAGCTGCGGCCGCACGTCGAGGAGCTGGCCGGCCTAGCCGACACGTTCACCATCGCCTACCCGAACGCCGGCCTACCGAACGCGTTCGGGGGTTACGACGAGACCCCGGAAAGCATGACGGCCATCATGCGCGAGTTCCTTGAGCGGAAGTGGGTGAACATCCTGGGGGGCTGCTGCGGCACCACCCCAGAGCACATCAGGGCCTTCGCCGCCGCCGCCGCAGGACTCACCCCACGTCAACCGGCGCCACGGGAAAGTAGGCCGCGCTTCTCCGGTCTTGAGGCCCTAGTTCTGCGACCGGACACGAACCTCGTGAACGTAGGGGAACGGACGAACCTGACGGGCTCGAAGCGCTTCAAGCGCCTCATCACCCAAGGCGACTTCGCTGGCGCCCTAGAAGTCGCGCGCGACCAGGTCGCTGGCGGAGCGCAGCTCATAGACATCAACTTCGACGAGGGACTCATCGACGGTCCTGTCACCATGGCCAAGTTCCTCGACCTCGTGGCGGCCGAACCGGACGTGGCGCGCGTGCCAGTCATGCTCGACTCGTCCAACTGGGCCGTGCTCGAGACCGGCCTCAAGCACCTGCAAGGCAAGGGCATCGTCAACTCCATCTCCCTCAAAGAAGGCCCGGAGAAGTTCATAGAGCAGGCGCGCGTTGCCAAGCGCTACGGGGCCGCCGTAGTGGTGATGGCGTTCGACGAACAAGGACAAGCAGACACGTTCGCGCGGCGCTGCGCGGTGTGCGCCCGCGCCTACGCACTGCTGGTCGACGAGGTCGGCTTCGCGCCGCACGACATCATCTTCGACCCCAACATCCTCACCGTCGGGACCGGCATGCAGGAGCATGCGCGCTACGCCGTCGACTTCATCGAGGCCGTGCGTTGGATCAAGGCGAACTTGCCTGGCGCGCTCACCTCGGGTGGCGTATCGAACGTGTCGTTCTCGTTCAGGTCGAGTATGCAGGTGCGTGAGGCCATGCACGCTAGCTTCCTGTTCCATGCCGTTGCCGCCGGCCTAGACATGGCGATCGTCAACCCGGAAACGCTGACGGTGTACGAGACCGTGCCGCCAGACATGCTCGAGCTCGTCGAGGACGTGCTTTACGACCGTCGAACTGACGCCACGGAGAGACTAGTGGCATACGCAGAGACACTCGCGCCCGGGGCGGCGAACGCCAAGCAGAAGGACGACGCCTGGCGCCGCTGGCCCGTGCAGCAGCGCCTCCGCCACGCGCTCGTGCTTGGCCTGGATGAGCACGTCGCCGCCGACGCGCTGGAGGCGATGGCGGAACTCGGCCGGCCACTCAGCGTCATCGAGGGACCACTCATGGACGGCATGAACGAGGTCGGCGACCTCTTCGGCGCAGGCAAGATGTTCCTCCCCCAGGTAGTCAAGAGCGCACGCGTGATGAAGAAGGCCGTGGCGGAGCTCACCCCTCACCTCGAGGCCGAGAAGGCGGGAGGCGCGCCCTCCAGCGCTGGCAAGATCGTGATGGCGACGGTGAAGGGCGACGTCCACGACATCGGCAAGAACATCGTTGGCGTGGTGCTCGGCTGTAACGGTTACGAGGTCGTCGATCTTGGGGTGATGGTGCCCGTCGATCGCCTCCTAGACACGACCATAGCGGAAGGCGCGGACGCCATCGGAGTCTCGGGCCTCATAACCCCATCGCTCGAGGAGATGGTGCACGTGGCGCGAGAGATGGAGCGGCGCGGCTTCTCGCTACCGCTGCTCGTGGGCGGCGCCACGACCTCACGTGCCCATACCGCCGTGAAGATCGCGCCCGCCTACTCCGGCTTGACCATCCACGTTGCCGACGCTTCGCGCGCCGTTGGCGTCATGAGCCGCGCCATCTCGCCAGAGCAGGGACCGGCCCTCAAGGAGGAGACCGAAGCGCAGTACGAGGAGCTGAGGAACCTCCACGGTTCCCGCAAGCAGCGCGACATGATCACGCTTGACGCCGCCCGCGCCAACGCGCGGACGATCAGCGACTGGAGCGCGGTCACACAACCGCAGCGGCCAGGCGTTCACACTTTGGTTGGCATCCCGCTGGCCGCACTGCGCGAGATCATCGACTGGGGCCCCTTCTTTCATACCTGGGAGATGTCTGGGCGCTACCCGCAAGTCCTAGACGACCCGAACATGGGCCCGACGGCACGGTCGCTCTTCGCGGACGCCAATGCCATGCTCGACCGGGCGATCGACGAGGGCTGGCTCGAGGCGCGCGCCGTGTTCGGCCTCTACCCGGCGAACCGCGTGGGCGACGACCTCCTGCTCTACACGGGCACCAAGCGCGACGAGGTGCTCACCCGCATACCGACTCTACGGCAGCAGCTCGCGAAGCGCGCTGGGCAGCAGAACCTCGCCCTCGCGGACTACGTTGCGCCCGTCGGCGCGGCGGAAGATTGGGTCGGGGCGTTCGTCGTTAGCATGCACGGCGCGGAGGCCAAGGCGGCCGAGTTCAAGGCCCAGTTGGACGACTACTCAGCCATCATGATTCAGGCCCTGTCCGACCGTCTCGTCGAGGCGCTCGCCGAGTACACCCACCTGCTCGTGCGGCGCGAGTACTGGGGCTACTGCCCAGACGAGGCCCTTACGACGGAGGAGTTGATCGCTGAGTCTTACCGCGGCATCCGCCCAGCTCCCGGCTACCCAGCCAGCCCGGACCACCGCGTGAAGCGCACCATCTTCGACCTGTTGGACGCCACACAGGCGACGGGCGCCGAGCTAACCGAGTCCATGTCGATGGCACCCGCCTCGGCGGTCTCAGGGCTCTACTTCGCCCACCCAGAAGCCAACTACTTCGACGTCGGCAAGGTCGGCAAGGACCAAGTCGAGGACCTGGCGCAGCGTACAGGAGTCAGCGTCGAGGAGCTCGAGCGCTGGTTGGCTCCGAACTTGGGCTACTAACGCCGAGAGTCCTCAACCCATCAGCTGAGCAGGTCGCCCAGCCACTCCTTCATGTCGACCCTGATGGGCATGAAGTAGAGGTCGGTGTCGTTCCGCTCCGCGAACTCGAGCGCCTCGGCGGCGAAGCGCTGGTGCCACGCCAACGTCGGCTCGAAGGTGACCGGAAACACGGCACGGTTGCGCGTCAACCAGTAGTTCATGGTGCGCTGCGTCGTCACGCTCGTCACGCCCCAGAAGATCGGCACGCCAGGCAGCAGCTCGCGCCACACCGCCATGAGCCTCAGGTCGAAGAACGGCTGCGTGAAGAACCCGTCCGCTCCAGCCTCGAGCTTGCGGCGGGCGTACTCGAGCTCCTGACTGAAGCCAGCGCGGTATGGGTCGAGGGCCGCGTACACCTTCCAGTCTGGGTGAGCGGCCTTGAACGCCTTTACGACGTCAACGGCGTGCGCGCCGGTGAGGCGCCTGCCCATGTTCGCTGGAGGGTCGCCCGTTACGACTAGCACCTCGTTGACGCCAGCGGCCGCCAGCCTGACGCCAGGCTGCCAAGGTCCGCGCAGGTCGACTTCCATGGCGCGCACGTGAGGCACGGCAACGAAGCGCGGGTGGCTGGCTCGCAGAGCCAGCACGGCCTCCCAACCGGAGACGGTGAAATGCGCCAAGTCTGGAACGTTGACAACGTCGACGCGGCTCAAGCTGGCGACGTCCTCCAACTGCTGCTCGAAGCTCTCGTGGTTACGGGGGACGACCTCGACGGCTACACGCACCCGCGAAGCATAGCCCTCGGCGCTCAGACGAGCAAAGCGCCGTCCAGCGGCTCGAAGCGTGCGCTGAAGTGCCTAAGCACGGGCGGCGCCTCGACCATGCGCACGCCGCGCACCCTCTCCCGCATGCTGCCGAGGTAAAGGAGGACCTCGGCCAAGTAGTCGACGTGGCTCTGCGTGTAGGTACGGCGCGGGAACGCCAGGCGCACGAGCTCTAGCGCAGCTGGGCGCTCACTGCCGTCTGGTTGCCTGCCGAACATCACGGAGCCGATCTCGACCGAGCGCACGCCGCCAACGAGGTAGAGCGCGCAAGAGAGTGCCCACGCCGGATACTGGTCGCTAGGCAAGTGCTTGAGGAGCTTGCCTGCGTCGATGTAAACCGCGTGCCCGCCCGTAGGTTGAATGATGGGGATGCCCGCCGCAACGAGCCGCTCGCCAAGATACTCGATGGAACGCAGCCGGTAACGGAGGTACGGCTCCTCCAGCGCTTCGCCGAAGCCGACCGCCAGCGCATCTAGGTCGTAACCAGCGAGGCCACCGTAGGTCGGGAAGCCCTCACCTAGGATGAGCAGGTTGCGGGCCGCGCTCGCCAAGGCGTCGTCGTTGAGGGCTAGGAAACCCCCGATGTTCGCCATGCCGTCCTTCTTGGCGCTCATGGTGGCGCCGTCTGCGAAACTGAACATCTCCTGAGCGATGGCGCGCGGCGTGCTGTTCTCGTAACCCGGCTCGCGCAGTTTGATGAAGTAGGCGTTCTCGGCGTAACGGCAGCAGTCCAGGATGAGCGGCACACCGAAGTTGCGGCACATGGCGCTCACGGCCTTGATGTTGGCCATCGAAACAGGCTGGCCGCCACCAGAGTTGTTCGTCACCGTGAGCATGACGAACGGCACCCTGGAACTCTCCTCTTCTAGGAGGAGGCGCAGCGCTTCGATGTCCATGTTGCCCTTGAACGGGTGGATCTCGTCTGGGTAACGCGCGTCCAAGCTTGGCAGGTCAACGGCGATGGCCCCAACGGCCTCGATGTTGGCGCGCGTCGTGTCGAAGTGCGTGTTGCTTGGCACCACGTCGCGGTGCTTGAGGGCGGCGTTGCAAAGGATGCGCTCGGCCGCGCGCCCTTGATGCGTCGGGAAGATGTGCTTGAAGCCCGTGATGTCCTTGAGTACCGCCTCGAAGCGGTCGAAGGAGCGGCTGCCTGCGTAGCTCTCGTCGCCGCGCATCATGGCCGCCCACTGCTCACTCGACATCGCGCCGGTGCCGGAGTCGGTCAACAAGTCGATGAGGACGTGATCGGCGTGCAGGTTGAAAAGGTTGTAGCCAGCCTCTTCGAGCGCGGTCTCGCGCTCGGCGCGCGACGTGAACTGAATGGGTTCCACCGACTTGATGCGGAACGGTTCGATGATGGTGTGGAACTGTGGGTCGACGCGGTCCTGCGGCATGAGGCCTCCTGCGCCGAACCCGACCAAGCGAGCCGCTGCTTGGCAGCAGTCTCGGCGGCCTCACGGCGCTTGCGAGTGGTGCCTCGATGATAGCCCCACGCCGGAACGAGGCCGCCGCTAACTAGGCTGTTGTACGGGTTTCAGCCGACCAATGCCTCGATGCGCCGTAACGCTTCCTTGACGTCGTCGAGACTCGTTGCGTAACTCAAGCGCACCTTGCCTGGCGCTAGGAAGTCCGTTCCTGGCACTACGGCGACTCGCGCCTCGTCGAGCAAGCGGATGGCCGCGCGCTCCTCGTTAGGGTCGATGCTCGTAGTGTCGGTCATGACGTAGAACGCACCGTCCGGCGTCGGCGTCGGAAGGCCAAGGCGGTTGAGGCCCTCGACCAGCACGTCACGTCGCTCGCGGTAAGCAGCGCGCGTCATGGCCTGGAACGCCGCCGTCTTCTCCACCTCGTTTAGGGCCGCCACGGTGGCGTGCTGCGCCAACGAGTTCGCCCCTGACGTCGACTGCCCTTGCAGGCGCGTCATGGCCGCGATGAGCGGCTTGGGGCCAACCCCGAAGCCGATGCGCCAGCCAGTCATGGCGTAACCCTTGGAAGCGCCGTGCACGATCAGCGTGCGCTGCGGCACGAGCGCGGCAGCAGTTGAGAACTCGCCGTCGTAGATGAGGTGCTCGTAGAGGTCATCGCTGAAGAGCCACAAGTCGTGCTCTTCCGCGAGCTCCGCGAACTCCCTCACGAGGGCTGGTGGGTAGACGGCACCGGTTGGGTTGGAGGGCGAGTTGATGAGCAAGACTTTCGTGCGCGGCGTTATCGCCTTGCGCACGTCTGCGATGTCCGGGATGAAGCCGTCATCTGCGCTGGCCGTGACAACAACTGGCACGCCACCGGCTAGCTCCACCTGCGCCGGGTAACTCACCCAGTAAGGCGCCACCATGACGACCTCGTCACCAGGCTCGAGCACGGACATGAAGGCGTTGTAGAGCGTCTGCTTGCCGCCGTTGCTAACGAGGACTTGATCTGGGGCGTAAGTAAGGCCGTTCTCGCGCTTGAACTTCGCGGCAACGGCTTCACGCAATTCGCCCGTTCCTTCGGTCGCCGTGTACTTGGTGAGGCCTAGGCGGATGCCCTCGCGTGCCGCTTCTAGCACGTGCTCTGGCGGTAGGAAGTCGGGCTCGCCCGCCGTCATCGCTATTACGTCGATGC
>JBIQMD010000059.1:0-7952 GCA_044463725.1 Truepera radiovictrix | reverse complement strand
GCTGCAGTGCTCGGGTCCAGCATGGTCTTCCTCGACGGCACGACGGTCAACGTTGCGCTGCCCGCCCTGCAGGCGTCGCTCGGCGCGAGCATCGTCGACGTGCAGTGGGTGATCAACGGCTACACCCTGTTCCTTGCCGCACTGCTCATGCTTGGCGGCTCGCTAGGCGACCACCTTGGGCGCAAGCGCATGTTCATGGCCGGCACGATCGCCTTCACCCTCGCCTCAATCTGGTGCGGTCTGGCGGGCGACGTCCAGCAGCTCATCGCAGCCCGAGCCCTCCAGGGCGTCGGCGGGGCGCTCCTCACCCCAGGAAGCCTCGCCTTGATAAACGCCAACTTCTCAGAAGGGGCGCGCGGCTCGGCAATCGGCCGCTGGTCGGCATACTCCGCGATCGCAGTAGCAGGCGGCCCGATCCTCGGGGGTTGGCTCATCGACACGTTCTCGTGGCGCTGGATCTTCTTCATCAACATACCCATAGCTCTGGTAGCCCTCCTGTTGACCGCGCGCCGCGTCCCGGAAAGCCGCGACGCAGACGCAAGCGCCCGCCTTGATTACCTAGGCGCGGCACTAGCGACGCTCGGTCTTGGCGGTGCGGTTTACGCACTGCTCGAGGCTCCTGCACGCAGTTGGACGGACCCCGTGATCATCACGGCTGGCGCCGGTGGGATTGCACTGTTGGTGGCGTTCGTGTTCGTGGAGGCCCGTTCCCGCTCTCCGATGGTGCCGCTCGGGCTCTTTCGCTCGCGCGTGTTCAGCGGCATCAACCTGGTCACGTTGCTCCTGTACGCCAACCTGGCTGGCCTTAGCTTCTTCCTGCCCATGTACCTCATCCAGGTGAGGGGCTTCTCCGCCGCAGCAGCCGGCGCCGCCAGCCTGCCCCTCGTGATCCTCCTGTTCTTGGCATCCAGCTGGTCAGGGCACCTCTATGACCGCGTCGGGCCGCGCGCGCCCATCGCCGGAGGTGCGTTGCTGACGGCGTTCGCGTTCGTGCTCTTCGTATCACTTGGTGGGGTGCCGAACTTCCTCGTCAGCGTCACGCTGCCGATGACGGTCATGGGCGCCGGCATGGCGCTCCTAGTGGCGCCGCTCACGACCACCGTCATGGCCGCAGCGCCAGAAGCGCTGGCTGGTACGGCCTCCGGCATCAACAACGCCGTCTCGCGCGTGGCGGGTCTGCTCGCCATCGGGCTGCTCGGCATGGTCATGCTCTCGGCGTTCGGCAACGAGCTAGCGCTGCAACTCGCTCGCTCCGGCCTGCCAGACAGCGCGCAGGCCACGCTCTTTGCCAGCCGCAACGACCTAGCAGGCATGGCGTTGCCCGAGTCGTTGACCCAGGCCCAAGTGGGCGAGGCTCGAGCTGCCATCGACGGATCGTTCACGCATGGCTTCAGGCTGACGCTGCTAGGCATGGGTGGCGTAGCCGTGATCGGAACGCTGGTCTCCTTGGCGACCCTGCCCAGCCGCGCCCACACCGCGACTGCTCCTTGACCGCACGGCGCCGCCTCCCTAGCCGGTTATGCCAAGCTGGAAGGGTAGCCGTAGCACGTGCCTAGGAAGGAGCCTGACCATGAAGCTCGGTTTCGCCACCGCCATCCTCCCGGACTTGTCTCTTGAGGAAGTCCTCCAGTTCGCCTCGCGAGAGGGTTTCAGTTGGCTCGAGGTCATGTGCTGGCCGACGGACGCGAGCGACCAGCGCCGCTACGCAGGCGTGACGCACATCGATGTCGCCGACTTCGGCCCCGACGATGCTAGGCGCGTGACAGAGTTGTGCCAGCGCTACGGTGTCGGCATCAGCGGGCTCGGCTACTACCCCAACCCGCTCGCACCCGACGAGGTCGAACGTAACACCTACGTCGCGCACTTGGCGCACGTCATCGATGCAGCCAAGCTGCTTGGGGTCGGCGTCGTCAACACGTTCATAGGCCGCGACCAACGCCTGCCCATCACGGCCCAGTGGGACGGCGTCGAGGCTACCTGGCGACCCCTGGTCGCACGGGCAGAGGCAGCTGGAGTGCGGATCGGCATAGAGAACTGCCCGATGCTCTTCAGCCTCGACGAGTGGCCTGGCGGCAAGAACCTCGCGATCTCACCCGAGGTGTGGGACGAGCTCTTCAGCCGCCTACCGAGCCCTAACCTTGGCCTCAACTTCGACCCGTCACACCTCGTGTGGCAAGGCATCGACATCGACCGCGCACTGCGCGACTTCGCGCACAAGCTAGTGCACGTTCACCTCAAGGACGAGCGCATCGACCACGACCTCCTCTACCGGCGTGGGAACCTAGGACTCGGCTGGCACGTACCCAAGATTCCTGGATTGGGTGACATCGACTGGCCGCAGTTCTTCCGTACTCTCAAAGCGATCGGTTGGGACGGGCCGGTAGTCATCGAGGTAGAGGACCGGGCGTTCGAGGACAGCCTGGAAGGGCGCAAGGAAGCGGTGCGCGCAGCCGGCAGGTACTTGCGGACGGTCCTGGATTTCGGGAATTGACCGCCTGTTTGACTCCAGGTGGTGTATTCGTCCCTGCCGCCGCGGAACGGCCGCGGCCTATGATCGCCTAGGATTGTCTCGACTCTAGGAGGTACCAGCATGAAACGGATAATCGCCGCCCTAGTCGCCCTCGCCCTGATCGGCGCGGCCGCTGCTCAGTCGTATACCATCGGCGTCTCCAACGGCTTCGTGGCTTCGGAGTGGCGCACCCTCATGGTCCAGGACCTCGAGAGCACCGCCGCCGCCATGAAAGCCGAACTCGGGATCGAAGTGACGCTCGTCTTCGAGAACGCCGATGTCGACGTCCAGGGCCAGATCCAGCAGATCCAGAACCTACTGAACAAAGGCGTTGACGCGATAATCATCAACCCGAACGATCAGCAGGCCCTCAACCTCGCGTTGGAGGAAGCGGTCAGTGAAGGTGTCGTGGTCATAGCCATCGACCAGGAAGTCAGCGCCGAGGGCGTCTACAACGTCGTCATCGACCAGAAGGAGTGGGGCGCCGCGAACGCCCGCTGGCTGGCCGAAACGCTAGGTGGCAAGGGCAACATCGTGATCATCGAGGGCTTCGTCGGTCACCCAGCTAACGAGGACCGCATGGCTGGCGTGATGGACGTGCTGGCTGGTTACCCCGACATCAAGGTCGTCGGCCGCGAGTCAGGCTCGTGGGATCAAGCTACCGGCCAGCGGGTTGCGTCAGACATGCTCGCGTCTCTGCCGGGCATCAACGGCATCCTCACGCAAGACGGCATGGCGCAGGGCATCTTGACGGCCGTGCGCGCTGCCAACCCAACGCCGTTCCCGGTCATGACTGGCGAGGCGTACGCCGGCTACCTGCGGTTATGGGACGAGACCAGCAAAGAGCACCCTGGCTTCTCCTCCGTCGCGGTAGTGAACCCTCCAGGCATCGCATCGAGCGGCATGCGCGTTGCGCTGGAACTCCTCCAGGGCCGCACCGTCGACGAGTCGCAGCTGAGCGGCACGTTCGGCAACACGCTCTACGTACCCATTCCATTCGTCATTGCTCAGGACGACCTGGCAGCAGCCTTGGTGGAGTATGCGGATAAGCCAGACAGCTACGCCATGGACGGCATCATCACGCAGGAGGACGCCGCCGCGTTCATGAACTGAACGGCGCGACGTGAGAGTGGGGGCGGCTTCGAGGCCGCCCCCTGCCATACGTATGTCAGAAGCACCCATCAGACACGAGACTCCAGCCCCAACCCCGCTCATGAGCCCGCCACTGCTGAGCGCCGCGGGTGTGGCGAAGCGTTACGGCGCAGTACGCGCCCTCGTTGACGGAGCAATCGAGGTACACGCTGGCGAGGTCGTCGCGTTGCTCGGCGCCAACGGCAGCGGCAAGAGCACCCTCGGCAGGGTCATGACGGGCATCACCAAGCCGGACGCTGGCACCCTAGAGATCGAGGGTGTGGTCACGCACGTGTCTTCCCCATCGCGCGCGCGGCGCCTCGGCGTCGCGGCGGTATATCAAGAACTATCTCTCGTACCCGACCTCACGGTCGCAGAGAACATCTTCCTCGGTAACGAACCCACCCGTTTTGGCGGCGTTGACCACCGCCATCTCACGCGCGTGACGGCCGAACTGCTGGCGCTGTTCGAAGGCGTGTTCACCGTGCCGGTCACGCCACTGACTGTCGTCGGGCGCCTACCTCCAAGCGAACGGCAGCTCGTCGAGATCGTCAAGGCGCTCTCCCGCAAGCCTCGGGTCCTGATCCTGGACGAAGCAACCGCCTCGCTAGGTGGGCGCCAGGTCGACCGCCTCTTCCAGCTCGTCGGGACCTGGCGCGACCAAGGTATGGGCCTCGTCTTCATCTCTCACCGCATGGACGAGATCTTCCGCGTAGCCGACCGCGCCGTCGTACTGCGCGACGGTGCGACGGTGGGGCAACTACGGCTGCGCGGCACGGTTGAGCGCCGCGCGGCGGAGCGGAAGCTCGTGGAGCTCATGACGGGCGGCGGGGAGGTGGGGGCACTCCTCCTCGACGAGGCTCGCCCCCAGACTCCCGGCGGGCCGGAGGATGGGGCGGCAGGCATGGCCCTCAGCCTGCGCGGCTTCGCTAGCGGCCCACTCGCCCCACTCGACCTCGACGTCGCCCCAGGTGAGCTCGTCGGGCTTGGCGGCCTGCAGGGTCAAGGTCAGGAGCGGCTACTGCTGGCGCTGTTCGGTGCCCTGCCGCACCGCGGCAGCATGAGCCTGGGCGGCGAGCAGGTCGACCTGAAGAACCCCCGGCAAGCGCTGCGCGCTGGCGTTGCGTACGTTCCAGGCGACAGGAACCGCGAGGGCCTGCTACCCGTTAGGTCTATCCTCGAGAACCTGCAACTCCCCAGCTGGAGGCGCTACGGGACGCCGCTCCGCATGCGCGCTGCTCGCCACGACGCGGCAGGGGTGGCCACCGAGCTCAGCGTGCGCTACTCGGGGCTGGACGCCACCGTGGCCACCCTGTCGGGCGGAAACGCGCAGAAGATCGTCATCGGCAAGTGGCTTCTGAGGCGACCGCGGCTACTGCTCCTCAACGACCCAACGAAGGGCATCGACGTCGAGGCCAAAGAGGAGTTCTACCGCCTGCTAGCGCAACTGCAGGCTGATGGCACTACGGTACTGTTCACTTCATCCGACGACGCTGAGCTGCTCGGGCTTTGCCAACGGGTGCTCGTACTGCAGGACGGGAAGGTGACCGCCGAACTCAGCGGCGCGACCCTGGACCGCAACCATCTCGTGGCCGCATCGTTGGGGGCCAGATGAACCGGAGTAGGCATGCTTGCTGACGCCAGGCCCGCACGCGGGGAGCGTTTTCGCAACCTCACCTTCCTCGTACCGCTCCTGATCTTGGGGGTGGCGGTGCTGCTCAACTACCTGCTGCAACCGAACCTGTTCCAACCGCGGGTGCTGAACGGCAACTTCCGCGTGATGCTGCCGCTCATGGTGCTTGCGGCCGGGCAGGCCATCGTGATCATCTCGGGCGGCATCGACCTCTCCGTTGGCGCCGTAGTTTCGCTCGTCAACGTCCTGTTGGTAACGTTCGTGAAGGCCGACTCGGGCTTGAGCGCGATCTTGTTGGGTCTCGCCATCGGCGTCGCGGCCGGTGCAGCAGCTGGCGCCTTGAACGGGCTATGCGTCGCCTACCTGCGGCTACAGCCCATCGTCACGACTTACGCAACCTCGTTCCTCTTCTCTGGCATTGCCTTGGCGATCCTGCCGCGCCCTGGCGGCGCGCTGCCACGCGCGCTCACTACCTTCTACCGCTCCGCACCTCTCGGCGTGCCTGCGGCGGCGCTAGGAATCGTCGTCCTCATCGTCGTTTGGTGGGCGCTACGGCGGACCCGCTTCGCCCAGCACCTTTACGGGGTCGGCGGCGATGCTGCGGCCGCGAGGGCGAGCGGCGTCGCGGTGGCCTGGACGCGCTTCTCCAGTTACGTGGTCATGGGCGTGTTCGCGGCGTTCTCGGCGGCCATGCTGACGCTCTCGACGGGGTCAGGCAACGCACGCCTAGGTGACGCAATGACGTTGTCTTCCATCGTCGCCGTGGTGCTAGGTGGCACCAGGCTTGCCGGCGGGGCAGGTGGGATCACTGGCGCCGTCATCGGCGTAGGCATATTGACGATCATCCGCAACCTCATCACGTTCGCGAACGTTCCCACTTGGTACCAGACCCTCATCGACGCGACCATCATCCTCACTGCGCTCGCTGCTCCGGGCGCACTGCGGCGCATACGGGGCCGCCCATGAAGGAGTGGTTCACCAAGGTGCCGCCACCCGTGGTGGCGTTGGCCCTGTCCGTCGTGCTCTTCTTCGTTGCGGGCGCCGTGCAGCCCGGCTTCTTCAATCTCGATCAGGCCGTGAACATCGTGCGGCTGGCCGCGTTCCTCGGCATCATCGCGGCGGGCCAGACGCTCGTCATCATCTCAGGTGGTGAGGGCATCGACTTGTCCGTCGCCAACGTCGTAACGCTCGGGGCGATCCTCACCTTCATGGTCAGCGGCGGCGCGAGCGAGCGGCTACTCCTCGGCGTGATCGTTGCGCTGGCGGTAGGCGCCGTCGTCGGGCTAGTGAACGGGCTCGGCATCGTTGGGCTCTCGATTCCACCACTTGTGATGACCCTAGGTATGGCCGGGGTGGTGAAGGGCACCATCCTGGCCGTCACCCAAGGCAACATCCCAGGCGGAGTGCCGCCGCTGCTGGCGCGCGTCGTGACGGGGCGCCTCTTCGGTGTGCCTGGCATCTTGTTCATCTGGCTGCTGTTCGCGCTCGCCATGTGGTTGGTGCTCGAGCGCACCGGTTACGGGAAGCGGCTCTTCGCCGTCGGCGTGAACCGGCGCTCGGCCCATCTCTCTGGTGTGAACGTGCCAGCCACGGTAGTACTCACCTACACCCTTAGCGGCCTCCTAGCCGCACTAGGTGGTGTGCTCCTGCTCGGCTTCACCCAGCGGGTGTTCCTCAGCCTCGGGGATTCGTACCTCTTCCCCTCCATCGCGGCCGTGGTGGTGGGCGGCACCGTGCTCGCGGGTGGGCGCGGTTCCTACTACGGCACCATGGCCGGCGCGCTAGTTCTCACCATGGCCGAGAGCTTGCTGCGCGCCATGCGCCTGGGTGAGGCATACCAGCTCATCGTTTTCGGGTTGATCCTCGTGGCGTTGCTTGCGGTCTACGGGCGGCAACGCGAGACCGCCTGAGCCGCGCCTCAGCGGGGGTCGGCGAACACCTGCGTCCAGTAGCGGTCGACTTCGGCCGCGCCGAACTCGCTCACCGCTGGGTGCATGATGGCCATGCAGTGGGAAAGGCTGCCCATCCAGCCGAACATCACCGTCTCAGGCGAATCGTAGTTCCAGGCGACGTTCTCGGCCACCAGCGACCAGGAGTATCCGGTCGCGGTCACGCGCGTGCTTACCGTCGAACCGTCGCTGCCGACGTGGCCCATGGTGCGGTGGGCAGCCTGATCGGCGCTGTGCGCTTGCGCGGCGCGCACGAGTCTGGGCTCGAGCTGCAAGCGCGGCACGGGCGGCATGTTGTTGGTGCCGCACACGGCGCCTCTTGCTCGCTGCGTGTTCACGAGTTCGAGCAGACGCGTCGCCGTGGCCGAGTATGCGGGCGGCTGCGTACCGCTCCGCGGGGCGCACGCGGTGATGGCGAGGCCGAGCAGGGCGACGAACAGTAGGGCTGATTGGCGGTTCGACGGTGGGCGCATTACCCGGGGACCATACTCTGCGCCGGTCGCTAGCGAGAGTGCTAGATGCCATTGCGCGGAGGAGGCGCTTCGGTCGTTGACCGCGAACCGCTCGTGCCGTATCCTGCTAGGCGTACCGGTCAAGTAATACACTAATTCAGGGGGCGAGATGAACACCTTTTCTGGCGCCGCAGCTAGGGCCAACGCATGATGGAGGAAGAGCACGGCAACGCCGTTCACTTGCCTCTCCACCTCGTGGAGGACGGCTTCGTGCCCAT
>JBIQMD010000058.1:0-7981 GCA_044463725.1 Truepera radiovictrix | reverse complement strand
AGAAGAAGTCGACGCGCGCCAGGCCGCGTGCGTCTACTGCGCGGAAGGCGGCAACTGCCATGGCGCGGCAGGCCTCAGCCACGCTGGGCGGCAAGTCGGCTGGAATGTGCAACTCCGCCTGCCCGTCGGAATACTTGGTTTGGTAGTCGTAGAAGGCGTTGGTGTGGCTGATCTCCCCGACGGGGCTGGCCTCGGGAGCGTCGTTGCCTAGCACCGCAACTTCTAGCTCGCGCGCGCCTTCCGCGGCCGCCTCGACGATCACGCGACGGTCGTGGCCGAACGCCAGCTCGAGGGCGGGAGCTAGGTCGACGACGCGCTGCACGCGGCTGATGCCGATGCTCGATCCGAGGTTGGCGGGCTTGACGAACATGGGAAACCCTAGGCGTGCGACGCGCGCCGAAACGGCAGACGCGGCGCCGCGCCACTCGTGCCGCGTTACCGCTTCGTAAGCGACTTGGGGCAGCCCGTGAGAGGCGAAGACGGCCTTCATGGTGAGCTTGTCCATGCCGACCGCGCTGCCGAGCACGCCCGAGCCGACGTATGGCAAGCCGATGACGTCGAGCAGGCCCTGTACACGGCCGTCCTCACCGAATGGGCCGTGCAGCAACGGGAACACGACGTCGAAGCCGCTGGGAATGGCGGCTAGGCCCACGCCGCCTGCGGCGGCCGCTGTGTCTGCCAACGCTGCCGAGCTCTCACCCTCCTTCAGCGCTAGCGCTGCCTGAGACGCGCTAGCGCTGAGGAGCTGGCCGTTCTCGGCTATGACTAGTGGCGTGACGTGCAGGTCGGCGCTGGCCGCCAAGACCGAGCGAGCAGAGGATAGGCTGACGGCGTGCTCGGCTGAGCGCCCGCCGCAGAGCAGCAGCACGCGCGGGGCAGCGCTCACGCCGATACCGCCAAGGCAAAGCTTGTGTGTAAGTTACACATTGAGAGTAGCGTACTGCCGCCGGGGCGCGAGTGCAACCAGGCTACCTACTCTCGCCAACTCGGCGAGCGCTTCTCGAGGAAGGCGCGCACGCCCTCGCCGAGCTCAGGGCCGACGCGGGCCGTGACGTTGGCGTCGACAGCCAAGCGCATGGCGGCTTCTAGCGGCAGTCCGCCGGCGGTCAAGAACAGGCGCTTGGTGAGGGCAAGCGAACCGGGCGCGTTGCGCGCGACGGCGGCCGCCAACTCGCAGGCTGCTTCGAGCACGCCGTCGTCCGGAGCAACAGCGTTCACCAGGCCCATGGCGAGCGCTTCGTCCGCGCCGACTAGGCGCGCGCTTAGGAGGAGGTCGCGGGCGTGCTTCTCGCCGACCTGACGCATGAGGATGACCCCCACGAGCGCAGCAACGAAGCCGATGCGCGCCTCCGTATAGCCTATGCGCGCGCCGCGGCCCATGACGGCCAGATCGCAGGCCGCTACCAGCCCCGCACCGCCCGCAACTGCCGGCCCGTTGACGGCGGCCACGATCGGCTTCGGGCAAGACATGAGCGCCATGAACAAGTCGGCAAGGGCCGCCGAGTCATCGCGGTGTGCCGCCTCATCCATGCTTAGCGTGCCCTCTAGCTCGGCGAGGTCGAGGCCAGCACAGAACGCCGCCCCCGTCCCCGTCAGTACGAGGGCGCGCACGGCGCTGTTCGCCTCGGCCGCTGCGATGGCGTGCAACAGCTCGGCGCGCATTGGGCGCGAGAGGGCGTTACGTTGCTCTGGGCGCGCCAGTGAGATGACGAGCACGTTGCCGCGCAGTTCCGTCGTCAGGGTGCTGGCAGCTGAGCTTGGCATGCCAGATGATACCGGCGCGAGCGTGGTGGGCTGCGAACTACCTGGCTACTGGCGCCAAGTCGGCGCGGTTACTCTAGGTGGGCCACCAAGTGGCAGTACGGAGGCGACCTTGAAGCTCGTTGATCACTACCGCACGCGCCCGTCCACACGGGTGCGCTTAGCCGCCATGCTAGCCACCCTTTCGCTCGGACTCGCGCTCTTGGCAGCTTGTGCACCAGGCGCCGCCGTCCTCTCCCCGCCGACCTTCCAGGTAGACGCCGCCCGGTCCGGCTTCGTCAGCATCGACCCGCCAGGCATCGGAGACGGTTCCGCGCTCTTCCGCTTAGCGCTCACGGTCTCGAACCCCAACCCCGTCAGCGTCCGCCTGTCGGGCCTAGACGGCACCCTCTTCTTGCGCGATACGCGGGCGGCTACCACCTCGTTCAGGGGCGGCATAGAGCTGCCGGCCAACAAGTCGGCTCCGCTCGTCCTCGACGTCAGGGTGCCGCTTGGCGCCGCGCCCGTGCTCCTCGACACCATCGCCAACTACGTGGCTGGCAACGCCACCTCGTACCGTTTCGACGCCGCCGTAACCATCGACGTCTTCGGCGCTCCGCAGCGCTTCCCGGCATTCACCGTCGCCAAGGGCGAGCTACCGAGGCCAAGCGGCCTTGCTGCCCCGCGCTTCACGCTGCTAGGTAGCGAACTGCGCTTCGAGGCAGTCGACCGTGTCGCAGTCACTCTTACTGGAGAGCTGATGAACCCCGGGCTCATCGGCTTCTTCGTGCAGGTGCCCGAACTCGTGCTAAGCGTCGGCGGAGCGCAAGCCGCCGTAGCTGCATTGGAGTCCGTGGCAGTGCCAGGCGGCGGCGCCGCGCCCGTCACCCTCACCTTCCGCTTCGACCCGCTTGCCCTAGGAGCGGCAGTCGCGGCGCAGGTGCAGGCGGCTTCCGCAGGCGTCGGAGGGCTCGGCCTGCAACTCAATGGCGGCTGGCGCCTCGAAGCACCGGGCATCGCCACGACCTCGCTCGAGCCAACCACCATCCTGCGCGACATGCTCAGGTGACTACAGAGTCAATGACCTGCCCGCCGCGCGCGCTCAGCCAAGCGCGCCAGCGGGCCGGGCAGCCACCAGTTCCAGCGCCCGGCTAGGGTCATGACCGACGGCACCAACGCCAAGCGTACGAGCGTGGCGTCGAGGATGATCGCCACCGTCAAGCCAAGACCCAACGTGCGGATGAGTTCGACGTGCGAGAAGAGCAGTAGTGCGAACACCGTCACCATGACGGCCGCCGCGCTGGTGATCACCCCACCGGTGCTCGAGAGCGCAGTTGCGACGGCGTCGTGGTCGGACATGCCCTTCTCGTGCGCCTCGTGAATGCGGGCCACCAAGAACACCTCGTAATCCATGCTCAAACCGAACACGATGGCGAAGATGAACAGCGGGGCGGACGTGTCTATGTAGCCGAGCACACTGCCAACGCCGAACAGCTTGGTGAACACGCCGTCCTGCAGCACTAGCGTCAGGAAGCCGAAGGTAGCGCCGACGGTGAGGGCGTTCAGGAGGACCGCTTTTATGGGGATTAGGAGCGAACGGAACGCCCACCCTAGCAGGACGGCCGTCACGAGCGCGACGAGGGTGAGGGCGAGCGGAAAGTACGCGTATAACGCCTGCGTCCACTCAGTGCCTTGCACGTAGACGCCGCCGATGCGGGCGTTGAGCTGGGCGGCGGCTAGCGCCGCCTCGATGCCGCGGTACACCTCGGCCCCACCTGCGGGGGTGAGGTCACCTCCAGGCACGACACGGGCGAGAACGTAACGCCCGTCACGACTGATGGTGGCGCGCGCGAGCGGCGCGATCTCGCTAGCAAGCGCCGTCTCCTTGGTGGCGTAGTACTGGTAGAGGAAGAGCCGCGGGATGCCCTCGAGCGCCATGGGGGAAGACACGCCGGACACGCGGGGAATCTCACCAAGCTGGGCCGTCAACAGCGAGACCTTGCGCACGTTCTCGGGGCGGTAGAAGCCTTCGCGGCCGAAGTCGATGAGTACGTCGAACGGGTTGAGCAGCCCTTCGAGTCCGAGTCCCTCCAGCGCGGTAAGTGTGCGGCGCGCGTCCGTAGCTGTCGTTAGGCCGCGAGCGCCTGGGTCGGCTACCTGCATGCGTAGGGATGGCAGTGCGAGCAACACGAGGATGACGACGCCGGTTATGGACCAGAACCACGGCCTTCGCATGATGCCTATCGCGCGGGCGCGCCAGAACGCGCGCGTGCGCAGGCCGGGCTCGCGCCTCGTCACGCGCAGCCAGTTGACCCTGTGCCCCAACAGTGCGAGCGTGGCTGGCACGGCCGTTATGGCGACCAGCACGCTGACGACGAGCACCACCATGGTGCCAACGCCTATCGACCGGATGAAGGCGACGGGCGGTACGAGCAGCGCCGTCAACGCGACCATGACCGTAAGGCCGCTGAAGGCAACGGCCTTGCCCGCCGTTGCCGCCGTGCGGGCCGCGGCCTTGCGCGCGTCGAACGTGCTCCTTAGCTCCTCGCGGTAACGGTTGACTATAAGGAGGGCGTAATCGATGCCCGTTGCCAACCCGAGCATCGTGACGATGGTCTCGGTGAACACTGCGAACTGGATGACCTGGCCCAAGAAGTAGAGCAGTGCAAGGGAGACGGCGATGGAAGTGACGGCGCTGAACAGGGGCAGCAGCGCTGCGATCACTGCCCCGAAAGCAACTAGCAGGATGAGCAGCGAGATCGGTAGACCGAACAGTTCCGCGCGCCTGGCGTCGCGCGTGCTCACTTCCTCCAACTCGATGACCGTTGCTGGACCGCCCGACAGGTCGAAGCTCATGGCCTTCTCGGACGTCAGTACGCGCCTGACGCCTTGCGTTACTGCCTTGCCGCGGCTGAGGTCGTTCGCGTCGATGCCGATGAGCATTATCGAGAGGTCGTTCTGCTCATCCAACAAGTCGAGGCCACTTGCGCTGCGGTAGTCCTGAACGTAAGTCACGCCGTCGCTCGCAAGCAGCTTCGCCTTGACTTCGTCGAGTTCAGCGGCGTACTCGGACGTACCAGCACGCACGCTCACGCCGTGGGCGACGGCGACTAGCGCCGCCTCCTCAGGGTTGGCGAAGGTCGTGGCAAGGATGTCCTGGACGATCGCTGCGTTGCCTTGCTGCGGGGCGTCTGGTTGGGCGTTCAGGACTTCGCCGACGCGAGTGGTGAACGGCAGTGCGGCGAGCCCGAGCACGAACCACGCGCCGAGGACCCAGCGCGGGTAACGCGAAACGAGCTCGCCGAGGGCCGTGAACATCAGGCGGTCAGCTCGCCAAGAAGGTGTCGATCACTTGGCGCGCACCCAAGTCGTGGGTTTCAGTCTCGCCTGCCACGAGGCCATCGCGCAGGAAGACGATGCGGTCGGCAACAAGCGCGGCGGCTGGGTCGTGGGTAACCATGACGACGGTCCACCCGAGCTCGTCGACGCCGCGTCGCAAGAGGGCGAGGACTTCGTTGCCCGTCTTCGTGTCGAGGTTGCCGGTTGGCTCGTCTGCCAGCACTACCGCTGGGTCGTTGATGAGCGCCCGCGCTAGCGCTACGCGCTGCCGTTGGCCGCCGGACAACTGCCGCGGGCGGTGGCTGAGGCGGTCGCCGATGTTGAGCTGCACGGCTAGCTCTGCCAGCCGCCCGCGCCCCTTGGCCAAGCGCCCCGCGACTTCTGCCGGTAGCAGGATGTTCTCCTCGGCGCTGAGGTTGGGGATGAGCTCGAACGACTGGAAGATGAACCCTAGGCGGTCGCGACGCAGGGCCGTCAGCTCATCGTCGTTTAGGCCGCCAGTCGACTTGCCTGCCACGGCCACCGTGCCGCTGTCTGGCTGGTCGAGCAGGCCGAGCATGTGCAGCAGGGTGCTCTTGCCGCTGCCGCTAGGCCCCATGACAGCCACGAACTCGCCTTCGCTTACTTCGAGGGTAACGCCGTCGAGGGCGGGGATCACCTCGTCGCCAAGGTGATAGGTCTTGCGCAAGTCCCTAGCGGACAGCGCGAGTGGTTTCTCAGACATGCTCACTCCATGCGGCGAGGGCGCGCGTTGGCGACATCTTCGCGGCGCGCCTGGCCGGCAGTAATGCGGCCAGCAGCCCGATCAGGGGCGAAACGATCAGCGCTAACAACGCTAGCGACCAGGGTACCAGCGGCTCGAGCACAAAGCCCGTCAAGGCGCCTGCGCCGTTCGTGATGATGCGGGCGAGTAGCAGCCCGAAGCCCACCCCAATGATGGCGCCCATCGTCGTCACCACCACCCCCTCGGCAGTTACGAGCGCCCGCACGCCAGCGCGCGTCAAGCCGATGGTGCGCAGCACGGCGATCTCGTGGCCGCGACTCACGAGGTTCATGCCCAACGTGTTCGCAACTCCAAGCGCAGCGACCAGGACGGCGATCACGAGCAGCACGCGCGTAGTAGCGAACGCCTGGCTAGTGACTTCGAGGATGTAGCGCTTGTAGTCTGCGTTCAGGGTGATGTCGAGCGCAAGGTCGGGGAACGTCGCGAGGAAGCGGTCACGCACGGCCTCTTGCGATTCGTTCGGTTTGAGGACCACCACGTAGAGGTCGGGGTTACCTCCCCCGAACTGGTTGATCTCGTTGATGCTGCCGACGACCGTCTCGCCCCCGCCCGTGAAGTCGACGACCACGCCTGCGACCTTGAACGGCGCGAAACCGTTGCTGGTGCGCAACTCGAGAGTGTCACCCTTGACGATGCCGTAGCGGTCGCGCATGGTGTTCGCTATCAGGACCTCGCCCGCTCGAAGCGCCTCGTAGCCGGTCTCGTCGTCACCCTGACCGGGCAGGTACTGGAAGCGGCCGAAGCCGCCGTTCGGGTCGAAGCGTTCCGGGTCTACGAGGACGAGGGCAACGGAGCGCCCGCGCGTGTCGTCGGCAGACTGCAGGAACCTGACCGCCGTGATCTTCACGCCACTCGCCACGTCCACCCCTTCGATGGCCTCTGCACGCTTGGCGAAGTCGTTCGGGAACGTGACGGGGGCGGTGATGAACAAATCACCGACGACCGTCGTCTCGACCCAGGAGGAGATAGCGTGGTTGGTGCTGCTCACCATGCTGCCTACACCGATGACAAGCCCAGTTCCGACGACTACCGTGCCGATGGCTACGCCGTTGCGCGCGGCGTTGCGCACCGCGAAGCTGGCGCCCAGCTTGCCTGCCGGCCCGAACACCCGGGTGAGCGGCCCGCGCAGCACGGCCACGATGGGTGGCAGCGCGTAAGGCGCCGTTAGAGCCACCCCGAGGAAGAAGAATCCTAGCGCTACCGTAGTCGCGTAAAGGGCGGACGTACCGGGCCACGGCATGAGCGCCGCCGCTGTCCCGATCACTACGAACGCCAACCCCAGAAGCGCTTGGCGCGCACTCAGTGGCTTCTCAACCGACTGCAGCGAGGAGATGGGCGAGGTGCGTCCTGCGTTGCGAGCAGGGATCAGGCCTGCTACCAGCGCGGCGACCACGCCGAGCACCGAAGCCGCCAGCACGTTCTGCACCGGCAGCACGAGCGTCCGGAACTCGTAACCGAGGGTGGCGGCGTTGAGGTAGGTGATGACGAAAGAGAGCACGACGCCGAGAACGATGCCGCTGATGACGCCGAGCACCGCCAAGGCGAGCGCCTCGTAGAAAGCCAAGCGCATGATGGCGCCCCTCGTCATGCAGATGGTGCGCAGCAAGGCGTACTCCCGTGACCGCTCGACGACCGAGGCCATGAACGTGTTGTACGCGAGGAACGCGCCGAGCGCCAACAAGGTGGCTGCTAGGACGCTCAGACCAGACTGCAGCGTCTGCACGATCCCGAAGGTGAAGTCGCCGCTGCCAGCTGGCAGCGTCACCGTGTAGGCGTCGCCAGCGAGGGTGCCGGGGCGGGTGGCGACCGGCTGGACGTCATCGACGTTGTTGACCTGGATCTCGATCTGCGAGATGCGCCCTTTGAGGCTAAGGACGCTCTGGAGGTCCTCCAGCGCCATGATGCCAACGCGGCCACCGTTGGTGCTTGCCACGCCGACCGCGTCATCGAGCAGCCCGGTAACGAGCAGCGCCACCCGGCCGCCAGAAGTAGTGAAGTCGACCGTCTCTCCAACGCCGATGCCACGCGCTCTGGCGAAGCCGTCAGCTATCGCTATCCCACGTGAACCGGCCGCTGGCAGCGCACCAGTCGCGAGCTTCGCCGGAAGATCGTCCACGT
>JBIQMD010000057.1:0-8050 GCA_044463725.1 Truepera radiovictrix | reverse complement strand
CGGACTGCCCGGCCCCACTTCACGACTAACCTTGAAGCTCGTTGAGGACGGCGTGCTCGAGCGCAGAGGCGGCGCCTGGAGCGGGGACGTAGCCGCGGTGAAGCGCAGCATCGCCGGGGCACTTGAACAGCGTTCGCGGCCGCCGATAGTGCTGCCAACTTGGGAGCGGCCACTCGTTGGCCGTCGCGCCTGGCTCGAGGCGGCCACCGCAGTAGTACGCGAACGCCAACTCGTGGTCCTAGTCGGAGCGGGCGGCATAGGCAAGTCGCGCTTGGCCGCGCAACTCGCCCTCGAACTGGCCCACGCACCGGATGGCGGCGCCGACGACGGCACTTACTGGGTCGACTTGCGCAGCCTAAGCTCAGCCGCCGCCCTGCCCGGGCTCATCGCCGAGGCCCTCGGTTTCGACCGCGTTGACGACGTCGACACCTTGGTCGAGCGGTTGGGCGCCAGGCGCGTGCGGGTCGTGCTAGACAACGCCGACGCTGGCGCTGAGCAGGCCGGCGTGCTGACGGGTCTGTTGAGGCGAGCGCCTGGCCTGCGGCTGCTTGTCACAGCCCGCATGCCCTTACGCCTCGAACGCGAACGCGTGCTGGCCGTACCGGAGCTAAGTGCGGAGGCGGCGCGCGAGCTCTTCCGCCAAGGGATGCAGCGCGTGGGCGTCACCGAGGAAGTCGACGACGACGATCTGGACGAAGTGCTCACGCGCGTCGGCCACGAGCCATTAGCGTTGGAGTTGGCAGCGGCCTGGACGCGCATCCTCGCCCTGCATGAGCTGATCGAACAACTCGACCGCCAACCTGAGTCGCTGGTGGCCGTGCCAGGGTCGCAGCCGTTGACCGCACGCTTCATCGAGGTTGCGCGGCAACTCATGAGCGCCCAGGAGCAAGAGGCCCTCGGGACCCTCACTCTCATCCGCGGCGGCTTCAGGGCTGAGGAGGGGCGCGCGGCTAGCGGCGCCTCGCCGTTCTTCCTCCTCGCGCTCCTCGAACGCTCCCTGCTAAGGCGCGAGGGTGAGCGCTACACCGTCCACGAGGCCGTCGCCGAGCGCTTCCGCGACGCTTTGATGGACGCGCCTGCCGCGCACGCCCGCGTGGCGAGCACGTACTCCGACCTTGCGAGGCAACTGAACGAGCTCCCCGTTCACGAGCGCAGCGAGTACGGCTTCAAGGTGGCCGACGCCGAGCGCGCCAACCTAGAGTTCGCGCTCCGCTGGCTGGCACGCAGTGGTGACGGGCCAGCGCTCTGGCACCTCGTGACGCTCATGCGCGGCTACCTCGACGTGCGCGGGCGCGCGCGCCAAGGACTCGAGCTCTTCCGCGCGGTAGACGCGGACCTAGCCAACCACGCCGACCTGGAGTTGCGCGCTTGGGTGAGGGAGTCAGTTGGCTTGTTCCACTGGCAAAGGGGTGAGGACAAGGCCGCCTCTGCGCGTGTCGCGGAGGCGCTAGAGTTGCTCGCTGCGCTAGGGCCGAACGCCACGCACGCGATGGTGCTGAACACTGCGGGCATCTTGGCTGGCTCGGCGGGCGGAGACGACGGCGATAGCGCGGCCCTCGCGAACTTTGCGGCGTCCGCCAGCATGCGCGCAGAGTTGGGCGATCGCATCGGCGAGGCGCAGGCGCGCGGCAACATGGCGCTCGTGCTGGCCTCGAAGCAGCGGCACGAGGAGGCGTTCGCGGCGCTGCAGGAAGCGCGCACCAATTACGCAGCCGTCAAGCATTACAGCGGTCTAGCCCTCACGTTAGCGAACCTCGCCCAAGTGGCGACCGAAGGCAAGCTCTTGCCGCCAGAAGGTGCGCTTGACTTGGCGCGCGAGGGCGCCTCGCTGAGCGAACGCATCGGTTACGCGTACGGCGCGCGCCTTGGCGCAGCCAACATGGGCGACATCCTCACGGCCATCGGTAGGAGCGCTGAGGCGGCGGCGGCTTACGAGCGCGCCAGCCATTGGGCGCGTATCGAGGACCGCCCGGAACTCGCGAGCGCCTTCCTTAGCAACATGGAGGAGGCGCGGCGCGCGGCGGAGGCCAAGTACGCGCGCGACCCAAAGGAGGCGTTGAGCACCCGCTAGCCAGGCACGGCCACCCGCGCCGCCACCGCGGCCGCCTGCAGCACGTCCGCCACGAGGTCATCGGCCGCCTCGATGCCGACCGACAACCGCACGAGCCCGTCCGTAACGCCCTCGGCCTCCAACATCTCGCGGGGGAGGAGCTGGTGCGTAGTTGACGCTGGGTGGCAGGCGAGCGAGGCAACGTCACCTAACGAGACGGCGTGGTCGAAGAGGCGCAGCGCCTCGAGGAATGCCGCCGCTGCCGGCAGTCCGCCCTCGAGTTCAAGTGACACCATGCCGCCGAAACCGCTCATCTGGCTGGCCGCCAGCGCATGGCCCGAGTGCTCGGCGAAGCCAGGGTAGTGGACCTTGGCAACGCCAGGCTGGCCGCGCAGCGCGTGCGCGACGGCGCTGGCGTTGGCGCAGTGCGCCTCCATGCGTAGGTGGAGCGTGCGCATGCCACGCAGGAGGAGGTAAGCGGCATGCGGGTCGAGGCTGGCGCCGAGGTGACGCAGACCCTCCATGCGGACCTCGTGCAGCAGGTCGGCCGGGCCGGCGACGACGCCAGCTAAGAGGTCGCCGTGACCACCCAAGTACTTGGTGGCCGAGTGCAGCACGATGCTGATGCCGAACTCGCTTGGTCTACTGAGGTAGGGCGTTGCGAAAGTGTTGTCTGCCACGCTGATGATCCCGTGCTCCCGCGCCACCCTGCCAACTAGGGCGAGGTCGTGAATGCGCAGGTCGGGGTTAGTTGGCGACTCCACGTAGATCATGCGCGTGTGCGGCCGCACTGCCGACGGGAGTTCCGCCTCGTTCACTGCCCGCGCCGTTACTCCGAAGCGCGGCAGCAGGTCTTCGAGCAGTCCGCGCGTGCCGCCGTAAAGCGGTCCTAGAAGTAGCACCTCGTCGCCCTGCCGCAAGAGGCTGAGGAACACGGCCGCGATGCCGCCCATGCCTGAGGCGAAAGCAATGGCCTCCTCGGTTCCCTCGAGCGCGGCGATCTTCTCCTCGACGGCCCTAACGGTCGGGTTGCCGATGCGTGAGTAGACGTTGCCGCTAGCTGCGCCAGCGAACAGGTCAGCGCCGCGCGCCATGCTGCCTAGCACGAAGGTGCTCGTCTGGTAGATGGGTGTGGCGTGCGCGAGGGTCTCCGGGTCGTGGTGCTGCCCGGAGCGCACGGCGCGCGTTGCGAAGCCGCTCAGCTTGTTCTCTGCCATGGCCCAAGTCTAGAGGCTGCTTGGAGGCAGTGGGGCCTTGTACTCGGTGCAAGAGTGCACGGGCCGTGCGGCTCATCCGGTCAAGTAATTCCCATGCGCAACGCATTCTTTGCCAGCAGACCGGCCTTAGGCTTAGAATGCGCCTACCGAAAATCGGTCGCGGCACACGCCGCGCGCCTTCATATCTACAAGCAGGGACGGTGGCTCGAAGATGATCGAAGCAACTCAAGACCTTCTCAACTACGTGGGCGGTAAGTGGCAGCCCTCGCGCTCAGGGGTGCACAACGAAGTGCGCAACCCGGCAACTGCCACGACCATCGCGCGCGTGCCGATGAGCGTGAAAGACGAGGTGGACGAAGCGGTCAAGGCCGGCGTCGCCGCCTTCAAGGAATGGCGCGAGACTCCCGTGGTCGACCGCATCAAGCCGCTGTTCAAGCTCCGCGAACTCCTCACGGCTAACCTCGACGAACTCGCCCGGACCATCACCAACGAGGCAGGCAAGACTTACGGCGAGGCAGCTGGCGAGATGGCGCGTGGCATCGAGAACGTAGAAGTCGCGTGCGGCGCGCCGTTCATGATGCAGGGCACCAACAACGAGGACATCGCGCACGGGATAGACGAGCACATGATCAGGCAGCCGCTCGGGGTGGTGGCGGCCATCACGCCGTTCAACTTCCCAGGCATGATCCCCCTCTGGTACTTGCCTTACGCCGTAGCTACCGGCAACTGCTTCCTGCTCAAGCCAAGCGAGAAAGTGCCGATGACCACGCAGCTCCTCTACCGCCTACTCGAGGAGGCCGGATTTCCACCAGGCGTAGTCGGCCTGATCAACGGCGGCAAGGAGACGGTCGACGCCATCCTCGATCACCCTGACGTCAAGGCCATCTCGTTCGTCGGCTCGACGCCCGTTGCGCGTTACATCTACTCACGTGCCGCGCAGAACGGCAAGCGTGCGCAGTGCCAAGGTGGCGCCAAGAACCCAGCCGTGATCCTGCCTGACGCCGACATGGACATGGCAACGCGCATCCTCACGGACTCCGCGTTCGGCTGCGCTGGTCAGCGGTGCTTGGCCACGTCCGTAGCCATCACCGTCGGTGGCGCGCGCGGCGAGTTCACCGAGCGCATGGTCGCCGCCGCCTCGAAGCGCAAGGTCGGTTACGGCCTCGACAAGGGCGTCGAGATGGGTCCCGTCATCTCCGGTGAGTCAAAGGACCGCATCCGCGGGCTCATCGAGAAGGGCGTAAGCCAAGGCGCGCGGGTCCTCACTGGCGGCGCAGACGCCGAAGTCGACGGCTTCCGCAACGGCTACTTCGTGCACCCAACGCTCCTCGACGACGTTGCTCCGAACAGCGAGCTTGCCAAGACCGAGGTGTTCGGTCCGGTGCTCTCGCTCATGCACGCTTCCAGCCTCGAAGAGGCCATCGAGTGGGTCAACGACCGCGCCTTCGGCAACCAGGCATCGATCTTCACGAACTCGGGTAGTGCCGCACGGCAGTTCCGCCACCAGGCGGTCGCCGGCAACATCGGCGTCAACCTGGGCGTCGCCGCGCCGATGGCGTTCTTCCCGTTCAGCGGCTGGAGTGACAGCTTCTTCGGCGACCTGCACGCGCAGGGCGCACACGGCATCGAGTTCTTCACCCAAACCAAGATCGTCATCGAGCGCTGGCCCCAGAACTGGAGCCGCACCTTCTAAGCCAGACCCGCTCGCGGCCGCCGTAGGGAAGCGGCCGCGAGCGCTAGTCATCTCATAGTCGGCCCCATCAGCACCCCGCGAACCCCCTACGCAGTAGCGGAGTCCCAGGAGGAGCATGGAGCAACACGAGTTGTCACTGGCGCAGCTGCAGGACTCTTTCTCCGAGACCTATCCGCGCTACACGAAGAACGAAGCCACCGTGGAGGCCAATCGCTGCCTCTACTGCTTCGACGCACCCTGCATTCAGGCGTGCCCAACTAGCATCGATGTGCCAACGTTCATCCGCCAGATAGCCAACGACAACCTGCTTGGCGCTGCCACGACCATCCTCGAGTCGAACCTCATGGGTCACTCGTGCGGCCGCGTCTGCCCAGTAGACGAGTTGTGCGTCGGCGCCTGCGTGCTCGGCAAGGAGCACCGGCCGATTGCCATCGGGCGCCTGCAGCGCTACGCCACCGACCACGTGTTCGACAACGACCTGCCAGTCTTCGAGCCAGCGCCTGCCACCGGTAAGAGCGTGGCCGTCATCGGCGCAGGTCCGGCCGGGCTCAGCGCAGCTGGCGAACTCGCGAAGCGCGGCGTCAAGGCAACGGTGTTCGAGCGCCAAGACCTCGCGGGCGGGCTCTCCACCTACGGGATCGTGGTGTTCCGTGAACCTACGCGCGTTGCGTTGGAAGAAGTCGAGTTCGTCAAGCGCCTCGGCGTCGAGGTGCGCACTGGCGTCGAGGTCGGCCGCGATATCACGACAGCTCAACTACTCAACGATTACGACGCGGTGGTGCTAGCCGCTGGCACTGGCCGCGTGCCGGACCTGGGTATTCCAGGTGAGGACCTCGACGGCGTCGTCGAGGCGCTGCCGTTCATCGCCGCCACCAAGATGGCGGACAAGGACGACCTCAACGACCTAGTGAAGATCCCCGTTGGCAACGAGGTCATCGTGGTCGGAGCGGGCAACACGGCCATCGACGCCGCCACCATCGCCAAGCGCCTTGGCGCCGAGCGCGTGACCATGCTCTACCGCCGCGGGCGCGACGAGATGACCGCCTACGACTTCGAGGTCGACTTCGTGCGTGGCGAGGGCGTAGACATCCGGCTCCTCACGCAACCGGTCGAGTTCATCGGCGAGGGCGGCAAGCTGGCGGGCGTGCGTTGCGTGCGCATGCGCCTGGGCGCTCCCGATGCCAGTGGCCGCCGCCGTCCCGAACCCGTGCCAGGCAGCGAGTTCGTGCTGCCAGCCGATCAGGTCATCAAGGCCATCGGCCAAGAGAAGCTCGTCAACTTGTACGACGCCATCGGCGTAGAGCACGCCGGTGGTTACGTGACCACCGACGCCGAGCTGCGCACCAGCAACCCCAAGGTGTTCGGCGCAGGCGACTGCGTGCGCGCCAGCGGCCACGCCCTCACCGTCACCGCAGCGGAGGACGGCAAGATCGTCGCGCGCGCCATAGCCAGCCAACTCGGCATCGCCGAACCGGCGCCTGCACCCGGCGCGACCCGTGGCCGCTTCCTCCACACCACCGTCAACGAGTTCGGGAGGATTCATGGCTGACCTGACCACCGATTTCGCGGGTATCAAGAGCCCGAACCCGTTCTGGCTCGCGTCCGCCCCACCAACCAACTCCGCGTACCAGATCAACAAGGCGTTCGAGTACGGCTGGGGTGGCGCCGTATGGAAGACCATCGGCGATCCCGTTCTCAACGTCTGCAACCGCTACGGGGCATTCGAGTACGCGGGCAACCGGCTAGTGGCCATCAACAACGTAGAACTCATCTCCGACCGACCGATCGAGGTCAACCTCCGCGAGATCCGCGAGGTCAAGAGACTGTGGCCGGACCGCGCGGTCATCGTGTCAGCCATGGTCTCGAGTGAGGCGGCCTGGAAGACCATCGTCCAGCAGATCGAAGACACCGGTGCCGACGGCATCGAGCTCAACTACGGCTGCCCGCACGGCATGAGCGAGCGCGGCATGGGTGCCGCCGTTGGGCAGGTACCCGAGTACTGCGAGATGATCACCAACTGGGTGACGGCAGTCGCCAGCATCCCTGTCATCGTCAAGCTAACGCCGAACGTAACGAACATCGTTCCGCCAGCACATGCGGCCATCAACGCACGCGCCAACGGCATCTCCCTCATCAACACCATCAACTCGATAGCTGGCGTCGACCTCGACAGCTTCGAAATCCGCCCTAACGTTGGCGGCAAGGGCAGCCACGGCGGTTACGCCGGGCCAGCCGCGCGGCCCATCGCGCTGCACCTCCTGTCGCAAGTCGCCGCCGACCCCAAGTACCAGGGCTCCGGCATCCCCATCTCGGGAATGGGCGGCATCGAGACGTGGCGCGACGCGGCGGAGTTCCTCCTCCTCGGCGCCACCAGCCTGCAGGTCTGTACGGCCGTCATGCATTACGGCTTCCGCATCATCCACGAACTGTGCGACGGTCTCTCGAACTGGCTTGACGAGAAGGGCGCGGCGTCCATCTCCGAGGTCGTCGGCGCGTCCGTGAACCGCATCGGCAACTTCGGCGACTTCGACCTGTCGTTCCGCTCCGTTGCCGTCATCGACGAGGAGAAGTGCATCCAGTGCAACCTCTGCTACGTCGCTTGCGACGAGGGCGCGCACCAGTGCATCGACTTCACCGCAGACGGCCTGCGCGTCGACCCGGAGACCTACACGGGAAGCGCCACCTTGCAGCCGAAGGTTCGCGAGGCGGACTGCGTCGGCTGCGACCTCTGCAGCCTCGTGTGCCCGGTAGATGCCTGCATCGTCATGGAGGAGCGCCCGCCCCTGCGGCCAAGCGTCACGTGGAACGAGTTGACACGCACGCGCCCAGAGGTGACCACCGATTGGGACGCCATGATCGCTTACCGCAAGGAAGTCGGCATAGAGATCCATTGACGGACGGGGGTGGCGGGGTTGAGGCCCCGCCACCCACGCCGAATGCGCGAAAGGACGAACGTGAGCCTGCTCATCAAGAACGGCGAGATAGTCACGGCAGCATCCCGCATGCGTGCGGACATATATTGCGAAGGCGAGACCATCACCCGCATTGGCACCGACCTGGACGTGCCCGCTGGCACCGAGATCGTCGACG
>JBIQMD010000056.1:0-8075 GCA_044463725.1 Truepera radiovictrix | reverse complement strand
AGCGCATTGTCGCCAACGCCGTGGCCGTAGACGTCGTTCACGTGCTTGAAGTGGTCGATGTCGAGCATGGCGACGCTCAATGGCGCCTCGTGGGCCTTCGCTTCGCTCACCAACGAGTCGGCCCTCAGCTCCAAACCGCGCCGGTTCAGGAGGCCCGTTAGGGGGTCGGTGAGGGCGGCGGCCGCCCAGCGGTCCCGCTCGCTCATCAAGTGAAGGCGCGACGCGAGGATCGGCGCACAGGTGTCGATCACGGTCGTGGCCGACGGCCGCCTCGAGAGGTAGAGCCTGCCGACTTCGGTGCCGCCAGCTACCAACGGGTAGGCGTAACCGGACTTCACGCCGACCGAGGTAGTGCCGTGCACCTCTATCCCCTGGGCGTGCGGTACGCGGGCAAGTGCATGGCCCAGGGCGCCAGCGAGGGCAGCGTCGCCGTGAGGCGCGGGTTGAACTGCTTCAAGGGCAAGGGACCATGCCCTCAACTCGGAGTCCGCGAGTTTCTGAGTTGCCCGGCTCGTCGCTACGATCAGGAGCACGACCGCGACCTGCACGTAAGCCAAGGTGGAGACGATGACGAGCGCGTAACGGTCGGTGATCGTGCCCATGCGGTAGAGGAGGACCAACAAGCCGACGCTCACGAATTGTAGGCTGACGACGGCCACCCCGACGGGAAGGAACTCGGCGTCACGGTCGTCGAGCTCCAAGTAGATGCCGAACGCCAACATCACGAACGACATGAGCCACAAGACCATCGCCGCGCCACCAGCATCGGTGCCTGCCAACCACGCGAACGAGCCCGCCCCGAGTGCCCTGAAGTAGAAACCAAGCACCACGAGCACGCGGCCGTCAGATGCGCCGCCCGTCATGGAGCCACCGAGGAGCGGCAGGGCTGCAACGACCAACGCCGTCTCGAGGAACGGGAAGGCGAGGGTGATGGAGGAGGGCGAGTCGAGGAAGAGGAGGAGCACCAGCAGCCCAACGGCGGGCAACGCCGCGATCAGGAGCGTTCTCGGCATGCGCTTGCCTGGCATCAGCAGCACGGCCACTACCCACAATGCCAAGCCCGAGTAGTAGGTGAGCTCGGTGAGGAGCGGGGTGGTGGATGCGTCAGTCAGGCGTTGGAAGAACCAGAAGACTTCCTCCACCGCCCACAACGAGGCTGCGATGGTGGCCAAGCGCCACGCAAGAGTGCGGGGCGGCCGCACGAGCATGATCAAAGCGACGACTACGGCGGCAAGGGCGACCGAAAGGGAGAGGAACTGACCGCCGAACGCGCCTAGAGCCAGGAGGGCCGCGAGCGTAGCAACGATGATTCGCCCCTTGAGTTGACCCCTTCTTGCTCTATCCGGCATACTCCCCTATACGCGGTTGAAATAGGCCAACGCTGCAAGTCCGACGTCCCTCAGCGCCTCGCGTGATAAGCGGCCAAAGAGACCGCGGTGGCCAAGTTCAGCGATTCTACCTGAGGCAGCACCGCGATACTTACCTGGGTGGCGGTAGCCGGTGCCGTCTCCAAGGCGGCGTCTGGCGCCCATTCCGGCCCGAACCACAGCGCCAAAGGGCGCTCGAAGCTGACGTCGCTCAGCTCGGCGGCGGCGCCTGCGCTGAACGAGTAGTGGCCGCGGCCCGGGTGGTCGCGCAGGTACTCGGCCGTGCTCGCCACGACTTGACATCTGAGGGCGAAGCGCAGCCCAACGGACGCCCTGACGACGTGCGGACCCCACGCGTCCACTCGCGGCGCCACGAGCACGAGGTCGGTGAACCCGAACGCGACCAGGCTGCGCATGGCGCTGCCAACGTTACCCGCGTGGCTTGGCGCAACGAGCACGACGTGATCGTTGCCGGGCTCGACTGCCTCGGCGACCTTGGTGACCTGAGCAATGCAAGACACCTGAGCGTGGCGCCGCAGGCGCGTGACGGTGGCGTCGTCCCAGGTGACGCTCACACCCACGCGCTCGGCAGCGCCGCAGAGGGCAGAACGCCACCGGGGCGCTAGGTCGGCATGCGCGAACAGCGCCTGAACGGCTCGAGGCCGGTGCGTCAATGCCTCGATGGCCGCGAAGTGTCCGAAAGCGTAGGTGTACGGAAGCTCGGACCTGTAAGGTTGCGGGCGCTCAGCCACCGTGGTCGGCGCTCGGGTTGGCGTCGTCCTCCATGTCGCCGTCTAGTCCCGCGCCGAACGGTGCCTCCAACCCTGCCGTGGCGACCTCTACGGCCTCGGCGGGTGAGTAACTCAACGCCAGGACGCCGCGGTAAGAGCGCAGCGCATCATCGCGCCTGCCTGCCAAGTCGTAGACCTGTCCGAGGCGCGCCAACATGAACCCAGGCAAGTAGTAAGGCTCCTGGAAGTCCGTGCGCAGCACGCGTTGCAGTACCTCTAGGGCCTCGGCGATGTGGGAGTGCTCGAGCAGGATGTTCGCCTCAAGGTAGCCAGCCTCCGGCGTGCCGAGCTCTCGCAAGGCGGTAAGGAGGCCAGTTGGCTCCTTGGCCTCGCCGCGCATGGCGGCGTCCAGCAATGCGCGGGCACGCGCCTCCTCGCTCGGTTCAGGCGCCAGGCTCAACTGCTCGAGGGTCACCCGCCCAGTTAGGGCAGGCAGGAGGTTGACTAGGTCGTCGACCCCGGCGAGTAAGGCCACGCGCTCATGCGGCAGCGCTAGCACGCGCTCCGCCATGACTGCCGCGCGCGCCTGCGCCCAGCCCGTTCCTGGACCCTCACCGAATTCGGCGGCGCGCACGCCGTGATACGCCTCTACGGCAGGCATGAGTTCGCTGCGCACGCGCTCCAAGTCGAGCGGGCTGGTCAACAGCCTTTCGATAGGCTTCTCCGCCTGCTGCACCCGCCGCAGGCGCTCCTGGCCAGCCTCGAAGCGGCTCAACAACTCCTCGAACTCGCGTTCGGCGCCGGCCTCGCCAGGCTCGCCTTCGCCGCCTGCGAAGCTGCCGACTTCATGAAGGGCTAGGCCGGCGCGCTGCGCCCACGGAACCACGGCCAACGGCAGCACGATCTCGTCGGTGCCGTGCCACTCTTGACCCTTGAGCGCCCCAGGCGCGAGCGGCGCCAACGCCAATGCTTCGACCCCAGAAGCTCTGAGTGCGTCGCGCACGTCGAAGGCGTTGTAGCGCGGAAAGCGCGTGTGGAACGGGCCAACTAGGGGCACGACCACGATTCGTGACATGACGTTCATGCCCCATGCTACGGTTCCCGCGCCCGTTCACGGCGCGGTAAGGTGGCGCAACGACCGCGGGATAGAGCCGTCGCCCGTTGGCGGGCGGCCAGTCACCCTGCGGATCTCGCGCAGCTCACGGCGCACCCCTGAACGCAATGCGCACATCGTGGCGCGCAGCTTTCGGAGCGTAGCGACCGCTTTAGGACGGAGCGAATGTACCGAACCGAACGACAACCGGCTTGGCAACGCGACCTCACGTGGGCCAGCGCCGTACTGCTCGCCGTCACCGTGGCGATCGGCGCCATCCTCTTCAGCTTGGCTCAGTTGAGTAGCCAACGCTCGGGCAACGGCATCGCGCACGGCCTGTTGGAGGTGACGCTCCTGCCAGGGGCAGGAGGCACCGCGGTCGGCGTCAAGACCCTCACGCAGTACCGGGCTGGCCAGCCGCTCATGCTGCTAGCCGGACTCGACGTTTACGCCGACGCCACCGAGATCCCCACCTTCACCCTCGACGCCGCCGTGAACCGCGCGGCGGGGGTGCTGAGCGACAAGCTGATAACGGCTGGGCAGGCTGGCCTGCTTGCCGCCGTCGAGAACGCCGAGTTGCGGCGCCAGCTAGAGATCGCACTTGCCGGGCCGATCGTCGAGTTGATCAGCGCGGACGTTGGCAGGGAGCTCCTCCCAGCAGGCCTAGACGACGGTAGCCGCCTGGCGGACTGGCCAGCGCAGGCGGCCGCGAACCCAGGTGAGCGCGTGCAGCCCATCGTCGGGGTGTTCGTTACCTTCCCGCCCCGCGAGCTGCAGGGGGCGAGCAACCGCGAGATAGGCAACGCCGTCGTCGCCGCACTCGTCGCGCAAGTCATGCAGGGCGGCCTCGATCAAGCGGCGGCCCTGATCACTAATGACAACTTGCGCACGCGCCTGATGCGCGGCGTCGACACCCGCGCTCGTGCGCAGCTCCACGAGCTGTTCGCCGCCATCCTCAGCGGCCACATGAGCGAGATGGCCGTACGCCTAGACGAAGCCAAGAGCGTGCTGGCTGGCGCCGACAAGGGCAGTGGCGGCATCAGCGGGCTACTGCCAGCTTCGAGCCTCGCTGGCTTGACTCCCGAGCAGGCCGATGTCCTCGTCGTGCGCACCCTCGCGGAGCGCGCGTATGAAGGCGGGGGCGAGTTGGCGGCGAGCCAACTGACGCGCGCCGACCAAGCTCAGCGCGTGAGGAACGTTGCGCCGCTGCTGGACGCCTTCGGGTCGGCCGCGCACGGCCGCTACCTCGCGTTCACCTATCTCGCTGGCGTGATCGCCCTGCTGCTCGTCGTGAGCGTGGTCGGGTTCTCGCGCGGACTGATGCGCTTGGTCAACCCGGGGCTCGCGATCCTCTTGGGCGCGGCGCCGGGCGCTTACCTGCTCGAGCGCACGCGCCTGTGGGTCAATCCTGAAGCCGCAGTGCCAGCTGGCGCTGCCGTCGAAGGGGTGCCGGCCACGCTTGCCGGGCTAGCTACCTACCTCGTTGCGCGCCTACCGCTTGAGGTAGTCACGGTTCCCCTTCGCGACCACCTGGCGCTGCTACTGCTTGGCGCCACGCTCATCGTGCTTGCGCTCGTGGCGTGGCTCGTGCGCGGGGTGCGTCCGCGGCGCGGCGCATACCGCTAACCGCGTCAGCGGAAGAAGTTAGCTGGCCGTGCGTCGACGAACGCCGCCACCGCGCCGGCTGGCTCCACCAACGCGGTCAGTTCCGAGTACGGCAGGGTGACGATGAAGGCCCCCTGGACGTAAGGCCCCATGGCATACGGGTCGAAGACGAACGTCAGCCCGCTGGGGCCAAGCCCGAACGTCGTGAGGTCGGCGAGCGTCACCGCGGTCCCGCTCTCTATCCACGTGGCGTTCTGCTGCAGCAGGTCGGCCGTGACTAGCGCCAGCACGGGCGTCTGCCAGTCGACATCGTCGGCGAACAGGTCCTCGAGGTCGAGGACCGTCGCCCCGCGTGGCCCGACTTCGTAGAGCGCAGACGTGTAGTAGGAGTTCGGGTGCGCGCCGCCCGTGTAGTTGGTGTTGCTGGTCAAGAGGCTCAAATAGTCGCCTGCAGCGCCAAGCACGTCGACGTAGTCGTCGTTCGTCCAGCCCCAACCGAGGTTGTCCTCGTCGACGAGCGAGCGCCCCTCGGCGATGAACGTGCTCACCTGGTCGTACGCCTGCGCTTCCAAGGCGTTGGCCACGACGCGCAGGGCAGTAGCGCCGAAGCGCGGCCACGCGGCTCCGGCTTCCAGCCGGCCTTCATCCAGCCGCAAGTATGCCTGCTGCGCTACGCGTGGGATGGCGGCGCTCAATGTGGCGTCAGGCAGCGTGAGCAGTAGGTCGAGGGTGGCTCCGTCGTCTTGCCAGGTTGGGTCAAGTGCGCCGCTCAGGTGGCCGACGATGGTCGGCTTGGTCTCGTTCATGTTCGGGAGCGCCAGGTAGAGGAGGGCGATGCTTGGAGAGAACCGCCCCTCGTCGATGGCGAGGTCGACCTCGAGCGCGTTCTGGTTGGCAACGGTGCCGGTGCCGAAGAGCACCACGCCGCGCCCGTTGAGGAGCACGCGGGCGTGCGCTACTCCGCCGGCCATGAACTGCAGGTCGACGATCACCTCTTCCGCCCCAAGGCTGCCTGCGTAGAGCGCTCGCCAAGGCGCGGGATCTGCCGCAATGGCGCTACCTACGCCAATCGCCACGAGGAGCACGGTCAACCCGCGGCCGCAACTGCGCAGTAGGTAGTTCATGTGCTTGATCATGTCCCGAGTGTAATGCCGCGTTACAACGCCGCGTGGGCGCCTTGGCGTGCCGGCCTATCGTTAGCCATGCACAACTTAGAGGTGGGGGAGCGCCGCAGCGCGCTCGTTGTCGTCCATGGCATCGGCAAGCAGGCGCCCTTGAGGACTCTCGGTACCTTCGCGCAGGGCCTAGCTAGGGCAGCGGCGTTGGCTGGAGCGGCCTCACGACCTGCGCAGTTGCTCACCGTGCCGCTCGGTGGGCGCCTGAGGCCAGCCGTGCGGCTCGAGTGGGAGGGGACCACCCTCGACGTCATCGAGTACCACTGGGCGGAGCACTCGGTCGGGCGGCTCGGCGCGTGGGAGGCGTTCACTTGGCTCCTTGCGGTGAGCGTGGCCGGCCTCGACTTCAGGCGTCAAGTCCCTTACCTGGCGCACGCGGCGTCGGGTAGGAAGCTCGCGCGCGCCCTTACCGTGCAGGTTGTGCAGGTGGCCGCGCTAGCTGCTGGCGCCGCCGCGCTCTTGTTGGCGTCGCTGATGGTACTGGCGCGGGCAGATGCTGCCGTCGCCGCCCTTGGGCGCGCTGGCCGGGCGTTGCCTCAACCGAGCCTCGGCGAGGCTGCGCTGCTGCTCACCTTCGTATGCCTCACGGCCACGGCCGTTGCGTTAGGGCGAGACTTGCTCCTCTCCGAACTGGAGTCCTATCGGGTCGCTAAACGCCACGCGGCCAGCGGGTCCGCCACTGCCTGGCCAGGCATGTTCGGTCGTGCGTCCGGCGGTTGGCGTGGACCTGCGCTGTTAGCGCTAATGGTGGTCGTTGGCTTGGCTGCCTGGGCTGGAGTCCTCACGGCGCCACTCGTTGCGCAGTACGCAGCGGCCGGCGGAGGGCTGCTGGCCGAGCCTGGCGTCAGCCTCGGTCTTCTCGCCATCGCAGCGGCGGCGTTGGCGCGCAACTACCTCCTCACCCACGTCGCAGATATCGCGCTCTACGTGACGAGCGACCGCGTGTCTGCCCGCGCACGCACGCGCCGCGCAGTGCTTGACGACGGCGAGGCCGTGGTGCGCGACCTCCTGCAGGCCGACTACGACGAGGTGTACTTAGCTGGCCACTCCCTCGCCAGCGTTATCGCACTCGACGTGCTCGACCGCCTAGCGCGGGCGCCTGACGCCCACACGGCCCCCGACCTTGGCCGTCTGCGCGGGCTCCTTACTTTCGGCTCGCCGCTCGACAAGGTCGCTTACTTCTTCAGGCAAAGGCCCGGCGAGGACGAGGCGTTGCGGAGCCAGCTCATCTCGTTCCTCCACGGCGTGAGGCGCAAACCGGGCCTGCGCGACTACGGGCCGTACCAAGCGGCTCCATACACCCTGCCGTTCACGGACCTGCGCTGGTGGCAGGTGCACGCTAGCGGCGACTTGCTCTCCGACCGCCTCGACCACTACTTCGTCGACGAGCGCGTGACGTTGCCGCTACGCAACCCGCTGGCCGCCCACGGCGCCTACTGGTCGAGCGACGCCTTCTTTCACGTCGCCTTGGCATGGCTGGGCCTTGGGGGCGCGGTGCTACGCTGACGCGCATGAACAGCAACCCCGCTCGCATCACGGTCGTCGGCGCAGGCATGGCCGGCAGCGAGGCCGCGTTGGCCGCTGCTCGTTTAGGAGTGGCAGTCGACCTCTACGAGATGCGCCCCGTCAAGTTGACACCAGCCCACCACACCGGCGACTTCGCTGAGCTCGTCTGCTCCAACTCCTTCGGCGGCGAGAGCGAGAGCAATGCGAAGGGCCTCCTACAGGCCGAGATGACGGCCGCGCGTGGGGTGATCATGACCAACGCGCTCGCCAACCGCGTGCCCGCCGGCGGCGCTCTCGCGGTCGACCGCGAGGCGTTCTCTGCTGCCGTAACGCAGGCCGTGCGAGCTGAACCGCTCATCACGGTGCACGCCAAAGAGCTCGAGCAAGTGCCAGACGGCATCGTCGTCCTCGCCACCGGTCCCCTCACGTCGGATGCCCTTGCTGACGACATCAGGCGCGTCTTCGGCGGTGATTTCCTAGGCTTCTACGACGCCGCCGCGCCGGTGGTGACCTTCGACTCCATCGACATGAGCGTGGCGTACCGCAAGGGACGCTACGACCAGGCCGCCGACTACCTCAACCTGCCGTTCACCGAGCC
>JBIQMD010000055.1:0-8110 GCA_044463725.1 Truepera radiovictrix | reverse complement strand
TGTGACCTTCGGGTTATGAGCCCGACGAGCTACCAGACTGCTCCACCCCGCGTCGATCTTGACCCTTTCAGCGAACCGGTGGCCGCTGGCGACGCAAAAGCTAGTTTACGCGCAGAACCTGGGGCGTGTCAAGGCGGGGTACGGGTTAGGGCTTGTTGGGACAGGTGGTGGGGTTAAGGTCAATCGCTCCAATTGGCGCGGATCCTGCGGATGCGAGCGGTGATCGCCGACTGGCGATAATCGGTCGGCGGGAGGCTTGCTCTGGCGGAGAGCCATACCTCCAAGTCCGCGTCTAGCGTGGTGCCGAGTTGGATCAGTGCGTCACTGTCGTTGGACGCCAGGATGGCCTGCTTCAACGACTCTTCGATGAACTGCCGCAGGTCGATGATGGCTGGTGCGTCCGAGCCTGGCAGCAGCACTCCGCGGTAGAGGTTGAGGGCCGCCTGGAAGTCGCCGCTGGCCAGACAGGCAAGGAGATCCACGAAGTCGGCGCGGAACGGCAAGTCGATCCTGTATGGCGAGTTCGAGATGGGTAGCACCTTGCGCAGCCTGGAGACGGCGACCTTGGTGCGGCTGGCGTCACCTTCGTCGCCGTACTGGTACGCGTGCAGGCGCTCCGCACTGAGGCCGTCCGGGTTCGCAGCTAGGAGCGCGATGATCTCGGAACTGCGCTTGGACAACTGCACTTGCCTTGACGGGGTTTGCAGGTGTCGTCCTCCGAGAAACCGCAGTCCGATGGCGGCTCTACTCTTGGCGCTCACCGCGCGCAGCTCGGCCAAGCGCGGGTGGTTCGCGCTTAGGAGCTTCCAGCCTGAGTCGCTTAGTGGGTCTAGGTAGGTCGCGTAGTCGCTCAGTACCTCCGTAGCACCCAAGTGGTCATTGCCCTCGAACTTGCAGATTGCGGTCCAGCAGGCTGCCTGAGCGATGTGGACCGACGTCCCGGTTGACAACAGTGCGTCTAGTGCCGCCAGTAGTTCGGCTTCGGCGTTCTCGTCGAGCTTCCTCGTTAACACCATGCCGCGTAGGAGCTGCCCGAGCGCTCGCTCCTGCGCAGAGCCGCCTCTACTGATCACGAACGCTTGATCCGCGATTGTCTCGGCATGTTCGAGGTCGTTCTGAGCGAGCCTCAGGGCCACCAGGTCCAGCGCCGTTACGGCGGACGCCTCCAACGGGGCGCTTTCGAAGTGCATCTGGTACATGGACTCCGACCGGTGGAGGTTGCCGGTGACTAGGTCGACGTCACCCATGGTCGATACCAGGGCCTCGAGGCCAGGGACGTTGATCAGCTCGGTGCCGGCCTCCACTCCGTCGAGGATGGCTTGCGCTTCGACGGCGTCTCCTATCAACAGGGTTACGTACGCGAGGGTCGCTACTGCAGAGAGCCTGCGCGTGTGGTCCCGGACTTTGCGGCGGACCATCTCGGAGACAGCCCACCTGGCCCAGTTGGCCGCCTCGTGGTACCTGCCCCTTCTGATCTCTAACTGGGCGATGTCAATGCCACTGGCGATCACTAGGTGGTGAGCGCCCTCGAGTTCCGCTAGGCGTATGGCCTCTCTGAACATCACAAGCGGCATGTCTCGCTCGCCTTGCATGCCGAGGGCGAACCCGTGCGCGCGCAGCGTGACAGGCGTTTCTGCCCCGGCAAGGGCCCTGCTCGTCTCCGACAACATGTCTAGCCCAGGGTAGGCCATGGCGACGGTGGCCCGCAGTTGCGGCGCCTCCGCCTGCAGCAGGATCTGCCTGACGCGCGGCATCAGCAACCACTGTTCGCCGACGGCGCAGGCGGCGGCGAAGCGCCAGAAGGCGAGCTCGGGGTGGTTCTTGATTTCGTCCGGAACCCCTGAGAGCCGCCCGAGCAGGTACGCGTGCTCGCCTTGGTTGAATAGTGCGTTACCCGCCTGGCTGATGATGGCAGGGAGCCGCTCCGGGGTCCACATGCAGCTCCAGTCGAAGGCGGCGGTCCACATGGCGCGGTTCACGAATCCATCGACGATCTGGGTGGGCAGCAGCGCGTTGGCGCTCTGTTGCATTAGCGCCGTGCCAGTGCTCGGTGCTGCCAGCCCAAAGAGCGCGGCTTGCAGGCCGAGGTAGCTGCCGTCACAGGCCGCGAGAACCTTGGCCAACTCAGCCTCGGAGAGCCGAGTGCCCGCCTCGAACGCGGCTTCTTCTAGCGTTAGCTTGAGGCTCGGCACCTTGCATGTTGCGAGCCCCTCGAACTCGACCGGGGGCTCGGCCTCGTCGTGGACGACTATCAGTTCGCTGCGAGAGTCTAGCTGGCTGATTAGAGCGTTCACGAACGGCCCAAGTGCGCTTGCCCAGCCGATGACGAGGCGTAGCGGCCCGACGTAGCGCTGGTACTCGCATAGGACGGCGCTCATCTGGGCCAACGAGGTGGCATCGATGGTGATCGACGGCCCGAGCGACCTGGCAATGGAAGCCTTGAGTGCTGCGACGAGCGCTTCCTCAGTTACGGGCACCTGATCTACCCACACCGATACCAGAGGCAGATCGCGCCCGTGCAGGGCCTCACAGATGGCCTCGATGCCGCTCTCGCGGCTGCAACTTAGCAGGGCCCTGCTTGGAAGCTTGGAAAGCTCGTCTTGAACTCTTGTCCTCCAGCCTCTTCCCATGCCGGTTGCCCCTTGCAGCGTGTGAAAACCACGTACTAGAGAGTTACGTAAGTGCGGGACAGCCTCGGTGAACGTGAGGCGATCCCTGCCGGTTGTGCCGTACGTGATTGCTCTCACGATTGTCGCACAGCCATGGTGAGGCGGCAGCAGCAAACTAGGCATTTGCCTAGGGGAGCCAGGTCGGCGGCGCGGCTCCAGGCGGCTGCTGGTAGAGTGCCAACGGGTGTTCGCCGCGCAGGGCGGTCGAGCAGGTTGATGCGCTGGTCGGGCCGCCGCGCGGAACGCGGGAGTTGTACCGATCATGCACCAGCACGACGAGCGGCAAGTTTTGCCGCGCGCCCAAGCGCTAACGGAGCGCGCCTTCGCCAGACTCGAAAGCTTCCTTCACATCGAGGCCGTCAGTGGCTTCGCTCTCCTGGTTGCTGCTGCCGCCGCGCTCATCTGGGCCAACTCACCAGCTGCGCCCAGCTATCACGCGCTTTGGCACCTGCCGCTCTCCTTCGCGGTAGGTACCCTCGAGTTCTCCCAGTCGCTTCATTTCTTGATCAACGACGGTCTGATGACGGTGTTCTTTCTAGTCGTTGGCATGGAGATCCGCCGCGAACTCCACGAGGGTGCCCTCAGCAGCTTGCGGAGCGCTGGACTGCCGGTAGCGGCCGCCCTCGGTGGCGTGCTGGTGCCGGCGCTCATCTACCTGACCCTGAACGCTGACGCGACGCGCCAACTCGGTTGGGCAGTGCCGACGGCGACGGACATCGCTTTTGCCGTCGGGATCCTGGCGCTGCTCGGGCGCTCCATACCCCCGACCGTGCGCATCTTCCTGCTGGCGTTGGCCATCATCGACGACATCGTCGCGGTGCTGATTATCGCTGTCTTCTACTCGGGTGGACTCGACTACCGAGGCTTCGTCATCGCAGCAATCGGCGTGCTGCTCGTGCTTGCGCTGCAGCAGATCGGTGTAGGGGCGGCGTACGCCTACATCGTGCCTGGAGCGGTCGTCTGGGTCGGGCTGTTGATCACGGGCGCCCACCCGACTCTCGCGGGCGTGGTGCTTGGCCTCATGACGCCCGTGCTGCCAGCACGCACTCGCGAGCGGCCGCTTGCCACCTTGCAGCGGCTGGCGCGCGACCTGACCGAGCGGGCAGCGGGCGGCGACAAGGAGAGCCTCGCGGCACCAATGCGGCAGTTGCGCGTGGCGCGGCGCGAACTGCTGCCACCGGTCGTGCGGGTAGAGGCCGGACTGCACCCGTGGGTGGCGTACGGCATCATGCCGCTCTTCGCTCTCGCCAACGCCGGCGTAAGCCTCGGAGGGGTTGACCTAGCCACGGGAGGAGCGCAGTGGGTCATGGGCGGGGTGGTCCTTGCCCTCGTCGTAGGCAAGCCACTAGGAGTAGTTGGCGTGACCATGCTCATGGTGCGTACCGGCCTGTCGCGCTTACCACCTGGCGTCACCTGGGGTGGCGTGTGGCTCGTCGGGCTACTGGCTGGCATCGGGTTCACCATGTCGATCTTCATCGCCAACCTGGCGTTCCTAGACGCCAACCTGCTCGGCGCCGCCAAACTCGGCGTGCTGTTGGCTTCGCTCCTCGCCGCCGCGATCGGATTGTCGTGGGGCGCCATCTACGTCAGGCGCCGAGGTTCAGCTGCGCGGGTCCCACCAGTCGCGTAGGCCGTCACCAAGTAGGCTCCAGCCGAGTACCGTCCAGACGATCGCAAGGCCAGGCACGAGGGCGGGGTAGGGGCTCATGGTCATGAAGCCCTGCGCTTCGCGCAGCATGTTGCCCCAACTCGGGACGTCTGGTGGGGTGCCGAGGCCGAGGAACGAGAGGGCGGCCTCCGCCAGCACCGCGACCGCCAGGCTCAGGCTGCCCTGCACGACGAGTGGGCCGACCGCGCCTGGCAGGATGTGGCGGAAGAGGAGCCTGCCGTGGTTGACCCCGAGGGCACGGCCCGCCTCGACGTATTCACGCTCCTTGAGGCTGAGCACGCTCGCGCGAGCTATGCGCCCGAACACGGGCACCGTAGCGATGCCGATGGCGATCATCGCCGTGAGGGTGCCAGGTTGATATACGGCCGCGAGTAGGAGCGCCATGAGGATCGCTGGGAAGGCGTAGGCCACGTCGACGACGCGCATGATCACCTCGTCGGCCACGCCGCCAAGATAGCCGGCCACTGCTCCGAGCACGCTCCCGACGCTAAGGGCGAGCCCGACGGCGATCACGCCGACGTAGAGCGTCGACCTAGCGCCAACCAACAGGCGCGACAACAGGTCGCGCCCGAAGTGATCGGTGCCGAGCGGAAATGCGGCCGAGGGCGGCTTGAGTTGGCTTGCGAAGTTCATCGTGAGGGGATTCGTCGGCAGCCACACGAAGCTAAGCAGGGCCGCCGCCACCACGGTGCCCACGAGCACGGCTCCAACGATGAGGTTCGCGCGCCTGATCAGCTTGCGGCCGCGCGCCATCAGGCATACCTGATGCGTGGGTCTAGTAGTCCGTAAGAGAGGTCGACGAGGAACCCTAGCGCGACGATGGTGGCGGCGTACACGAGGATCTCGCCCTGCAACAGGGGGAAGTCGCGCGTGCCGATGGCCGTCAGCGCCAACCGCCCCATGCCTGGCAGTGCGAACACCTGCTCGATGACGATCGAGCCGATGAATACGTTGGTGAGAGACAGACCGAGGATGGTGATGATGGTCACCATGGCGTTGCGCAGCGCGTGCTTCAGCACCACGGGCCGAGGTCCTACGCCTTTGGCCCTGGCCGTGCGCACGAAGTCCTGGCCGAGCACGTCGAGCATGGCGGCGCGCGTCATGCGCGTCATCACGGCTGCCTGGCCTAGCCCAAGGGCAAGCACCGGCAGTACGAGGCTCTTGAACCATTTGACCGGGTCTGTGCCGAACGGCGTGAAGCCGCCTGCCGGTAGCGCCTTGAGGTGAACCGCGAAATACAGGATGAAGATAAGGCCGAGCCAGAAGCTGGGCACGGCGGCGCCAACTTGCGACAGGGCCGTGACTAGCGGGTCTAGGAGGGTGCCGCGCTTCATGGCGGCGAATATGCCTAGCGGTATGGCTAACAGGGTGGCGACGAGCGCCGCGCCGAGCGCAAGCGGGACGGAGACTTGTAGTCGCGCCGCGATGAGTTTACCGACGGGTTGCTGGTAGTTGATGCTCTCGCCGAGGTCGCCTGTGAGCGCGTTGCCGAGCCAGCGCACGTAGCGCTGCGGCGCAGGTACGTCCAGGCCTAGCTTGGTGCGCAGGGCGGCGCGTGCCGCTGGGGCGGAGTTCAAGCCGAGGATGATGGCGGCGGGGTCGCCAGGCACGGCGATGATGGCGGAGAACACCACCAGGCTGGCGAGCCACACACTGATTAGTGCAGTGATGAAGCGCCGGATGGTGAAGGCCAACATGCTGGGCTTGACTTCCTTTCACGCGTAGGCCCGGCGGGCGGGCAAGTAGTTGAACGCGGGGCGGCGCGAGTTGCTCGTGCGCCGCCCCGCGGTGGTCAGTGGCCCAGACCAGGGCCGCTGACGCTTGCTCAGTTGGTCTTGAAGACCTCGGTCACGTCGATGGCTGGGGTCGGCTGGTCCTGCCAGAAGCCGTAGACGTTCTGCCTCGCAGCCACCAGGTAAGGCGGCGAGAAGAGCCAGACGTTGACGGCGTCGAGGGCGATGACTTCCGCGATCTCTTGGTATGCGGCAGTCTCGGCTTCGGCGCTCGCGGCGGCCTCGGCGCGGGCGAGCAGGTCGGCGATTGCCGGGTTGTCGTAGTGGTAGTAGTAGCCGGGGTTGGCGTAGACGTTGATGTCACGCGGTTCCGAGTGACCGATGATGGTCATGTCGTAGTCGCCGCCAAGGAAGATGCGCTCGATCCAGGTGGCCCACTCGACGACGCTTAGTTCGACGTCGATGCCGACTTCGCGCAGCATCTGCGCCACGACTTCGCCGCTGCGCCGTTCGATGTTGTATGGCTCTGGCAGCTCGAAGTGGATGGTGAAGCCGTCGGCGTAGCCGGCCTCGGCGAGGAGTTCGCGGGCGCGAACGGGATCGTAAGGGTAGGTGCCGGAAAGGTCGAGGTAGTAAGGCTCCGATGGGCTCATGTGCGAGCCGATGACGGTGCCGAGGCCGAACATGGCGCCCTGCACGATGGTGTCCTTATCGATCGCCATGGTGATGGCTTGGCGCACGCGCACGTCGTCGAACGGCGGGCGGGTGTTGTTCATCGCCACCGTGATCTCGGTGGTAGCGGTGCCTTCCGTGCCCTTCAGCTCGGGGTTGCTGACGACCTGCAGGAACTGCTCTGGCTGGACCGCGACGCCGATGAAGTCGATGTCGCCCGCCTGCAGCGCAGCGAAGCGCGTGTTGGGGTCGCCGATGATCTTGAAGACGGCCTTGTCGAGGTACGGAACGCCGGCGATGTAGTAGTCGGGGTTGCGCTCGAGCACGACTTCCGCGCCTTCGGTGTACGAGGCGAACTTGAACGGGCCAGTGCCGATCGGCTCGGAGCGCTGCGTCTCGGCCTTAGCTGCCGGGTAGATGATCGAGTCCGGGCGCGCCAAGTTGTAGAGCAGGCCACGGCTCGGCTGGCTGAGGGTCAACACGACGGTGTTGGCGTCCGGCGCAGCGATGTTGGTGATGGCCGCGTAGTACTCAGGGTGCGTGTGGCCGGAATCCGGATCCTGGGCGCGTTCGAACTTGGCGACGACGTCAGCTGAGCTGAAGTCGCTGCCGTCGTGGAACTTGACGCCCTTGCGCAGGTGGAAGGTCCAGGTCAGGCCGTCCTCCGAGACGTCGTATGACTCGGCGAGCCCTGGCACGATGGCGCCAGTGCGGTCGAACCTGACGAGGCCCTCGAAGACGTTGTTGTACATGACGCGCGGGATCTCTTGCGAGGTGCTGGCGGTCGGGTCCCAACCAGGAGGGTCGGCGGTGATGGCCACCGTCACCGTGCCGCCAGTTACTGGTGCGGGGTCTTCAGCGAGCGCGGTGCCCGCCAGGAGTGCGAACGCGAGCACTGCCGCCCAGAACGCGCGGGAGAGCAAAGGCTTGGAAGGTTGAGTAAGCATGTATTGACTCCTCCAGGTCGTCAATTAGCCGGTGTGCCTGGCGGCACGCGGCGGCGTGGCGCTTGGCGCGCCCGGCTCAACTGTCTGACGTCAGATAAGTTACCGCAGCGGCGGCGTATAGGCGAGCACTGGCAACGACTTCGCTTAGGCGCACGAACTCGTCGACCTGGTGCGGGATGGTGCGGTCGCCTGGGCCCACCGTTACCACCGGTATGTCCCTCCAGGCCCACAGGAACGTGCCGTCCGTCGCTCCAGGCACCCCGCCGTAACGTGGCGCCGTACCGAACACTCCTGCATAGACCGACTCGAGCGCCGCAACGAGCGGGTCGTCGGCCTGCGTTTGGGTCCACGGGCGCGACTCGAAGACGTCGAAGTGCAAGTGCAGGCGCTCTGTTCCCGCCTCGATGGTCGCGCCGATCC
>JBIQMD010000054.1:0-8133 GCA_044463725.1 Truepera radiovictrix | reverse complement strand
TGGTACGCTTGGCGCGCTTGGGCGAGCAGGGCGTGGGCGCGGCCCAAGCGATTCCGAACCCCGCCGTGGAAGGCAACCTCAGCGAGATCGTGCCGCACGCCGTGGTCGCGGGCGACCAGTTGGCGCTACCGCTGCGTGCTCGCGACCGCGTGGTCGGGGTACTAACGGCCACCGCGCAAGCTGGGAGCGGCTGGGACGAGGAGAGCCTGCGGTGGGTTGGCGGGTTGGCGGCGCAGGCGGCGGTGGCCCTCGAGAACAACCGCCTCTACGAGCTAGCGCGCGACGAAGCAGCGGAGGACGAGCGGCGCCACCTTGCCCGCGAACTGCACGACTCGGTCAGCCAGGCCATCTACTCCGTCGTCCTGACGGCCCACGCGGCTGAGCGGCACCTAGGGGCGGACGCAGAGGCCGTGCGCCGCGGCCTAGCTGCCGTGATCGAGCTCTCAGAGGCAGCCCTGGCAGAGATGCGCGCGCTGATCTTCGAGTTGCGGCCAGAGGCCCTCGCCGAGGTTGGGCTGATGGGGGCGCTGCACAGGCAACTCGACGGGCTCGAGCTGCGCCACGAACTGCGCGCGGTGCGCCGCCTCGGGCAGGAGCCGGACATGCCGTTCACCACGAAGCAGGTGGTGCTGCGCGTCGCCCAGGAAGCGCTGCATAACGTCGTCAAGCATGCGAGCGCCACGACCGTAACGGTGAGCGCACACCATGAGAACCAAGTGCTGCACCTAGACGTCACCGACGACGGCATCGGTTTCGACACCCAAGCCGCTTACCCAGGGCACCTTGGACTCACCTCCATGCACGAGCGCATTACGGCGCTTGGCGGCACTTTGAGCATTAGCAGCACGCTTGGTGTTGGCACCAGCGTCAACGTGCGGGTGCCGTACGAGCCGGAAGTGGCGAGCGACGAGCCAACGAACGGAACCGCCGCATGAGTCGGGCGCGCGACCAGCACGGCGTCACCACGGGGGGCCGCCGCCCAGGAACGCGCGCAGGGTGGGTGCTCGTCGCCATCGGCGCCGCCGCAGTACTGAGGCAACTTGGCATCGGCGGCGTGCTCATCGAAGTCGTATGGCTAGCTGCCATCCTGACTGCTGCCGCGTGGACGTGGCGCGTCATCGAACGCCAGCGCCCACCCGGCGCGGAGGGCGGGAGCCGCTGGCCGCGCCAACTGCCTGCGCTGGTGGTCGTCGTCTTCGGAATGGTCGCGCTGCTCACCCTCCGTCAACTCGCGGGCGTTGCCATCCTTGCAAGCGTCGCGCTCTTCAACTGGCTGCTGTTCGCGTCCCCCGCCACCGCCCGCAGGCGCGCAACTGGCTTCGCCGTCGTCGGCGGCTTCTTCTCTACCCTCGCGGTCGTCGCAGGGGTGGGCCAGTTGCTCCCGAGCTGGGACTCCGGCGTCATCTTCTTCCTCGGCATGACGGCTACGTTCACCCTCGTTTACCTGCTCCCACGCGAGCAGGGCGGCGCACGCTGGGCGCTATTGCCAGCTCTCGCGTGGGCCGCCCTGACGTTGCTCGTCAACGACCCCTCCGGGGGCCTTGGCCGCTGGATGGTGCCGCTCGCGCTCATCGGCGCCGGGGTCGTGCTCATCGGTTACCGGCGCGGCAAGCGTTAGCGCCACTAGTTTGCCTCACCGCGCGCGGCGCCCAACGCGGCACGCACAGCGGCGAGCTTGAGGAGCACGGACTCGACGTTGGCGTACTGCTCAGGCTCGAGAGCGGCGGTCGTCTCATCCACATGCCAGAAGAGCGCCCTAGCCGCCGACTCGCCCTCCAGGTCCCACACCACGGGTATGCGCACTGCCAGGGCATTCAACAGCAACCACGCGGCTGTGGATGCTGGGTAGGCGTCGGCGAAGCTCAACTGCAGCTCAACCGCCTCTTTGGAGTAGCGTCCGGCCTCCTGCAAGCGCCCTAGCTTGCTGCAGGAGAGTGCGGCCAGGGTGCAGGCGTACCCAAGGTCGGCGCGCGCCCTGCGGCTCGGCGACTGCTGCGTGTTCGCCCGCCTTAGGTCGACGGCCTCCGTTGCATACGCAAGAGCTTCCTCATGCGCGCCTGCGTTCAGGTATACGCGCGCGAGCTTGACGCTCGAGTCAGCGAGGTTGGAGCGCGTATCGAAGGCGGCCGGAGCTGCCCGATGGAGCTCGAAGACGAGGGCATGGCTCTCGAGGAGTAGTTCGGCGGCGGCGTAATGGTCGTTGGTCGCAACGTGCGTTTCGGCGAGGTCGTCGAGGGTAGCGGCTAGCGACACGGCGGCGCTCGGGTCCTGAGTAAGGGCCCACAGGTCACGCAGCTCGTCAGCGGCAGCGCTCAGGTTGACGGCCGCGGCCTCCGCGTCGCCCGCCAAGAACGCGCATTTGCCCACCTTACGCTTGGCGACGGCAAGCGCCCAGCGAGCGCCAAGAGAACCGTCTCGCATGTCGCTCACCACCTGCGCTAGGTGCATGGCGTGCTCGAAGGCGGCCTGCGCGGCCAGCAGCTCCTGACCCTCGAAGTGTCTGTCTCCTAGGCGGTCGTACACTGCGCGGGCCGTGACGACTGTGTCTAGGTCGTACTCTTCGACCGGCAAGCGCTCCATCGTCGCTACGGCCACAGTGAGCGCGTGGTCGGCCCGCTCCACCTCACCCAACTCCGTGTGGAACGCCTGCACTTGGAGCATCACCGAGGCGTGAAGCCCAACGGACCACAGGTTGACGTCGTCAACCATGGCGTCGTCCGTGAGGGCGACGAGGCGCTGCAGAAGTTCGGAGCGCGCACCGATATCCTCGGCCGAACCAACGCTGGCTAGCACCTCCTCTGCGTCAAGCGGCCACGCGAGGTCGCCGTCAAGCAACTCATCTGGGAGCCTCACGAGAACGTCGGCAAGGCGCCTAGCGTTAGCGGCAGCCGCCAGCAGGTCGCCGCTGCCGCGCATGGCGCGCATGAGCTGGTGGAGTGCGGCGGCCGCAAAGCGCAGGTCGGTGGTGTCGTCGGCGTCCTCGAACAGGTCGGCGGCGTGGCCCATGAGCGCGAGCTGTTCGGGCCAAGCCTTCAGCAGCTCTGGATTCGTCAAGACGCGGCGTACGGCTGCTGCGCTGGCGGCCCGCGCCACCTCCGGATCTACTAGCCCGACGAGGAGTTCTCTAGCCGCACCGAGGTACATGCGCTGCCTAAAGGCGCTCAGGGCGCCGGAGGTCGCCGTTACGTAACCGTACGACTCGTCGGCCAAGCCAAGCCCCTCGCTAACCGCAGCCGCGATGCCGCCGCTGTGATCGCCCGTCAGCTCGGCGGCGGTCAGAGCAACGAGCTCGCCAACGAAGTCGCTGCCCTGCAGGCTGGCCATCGCCAACGACAACTGCACTGCCTCCGGGGTTGCTGCCATTCGCTCCCCGACGAGTTCCTCAAGGCGCATGCTCCTGTTTGCGAGGTCCTGTAAGCCAGAAGCGGTGAGTCGTGCTTCCGGGTTGCGGCCCTCGAACGCAGCCCGCCCGCGGCCGCTTCGCGCGTAGCGCAGTAGCTCGTCGAGCAGTCGCGGGTTGCCGCCAACGCGCGCGAGAAGTGCATCCTGCTGCTCGATGGTGAGGCCTGGCAGCCCCGCGATTAGCGCTTCCGTTAGGTCGCTGACGGGCTTGAGGCGCACGACCTGTAACCCTCCAAGGTCGGTCCGCCCATGGCGCAAGACGACGTCGGCCACCGTGTCCTGGCTAGTTGCCGAGTGCTGCGCCTCTGCGCGGCGCTCGGCCTCGACCCACTCGCGCTCCCAGTGGGTAACCACGATGAGCAGCGGCCAGCGCCCCTCCGACATGGCGCCGATGAGCTCACGCACCAACGCGACAACGGAGGCGTCTGCTCCGGAGAACTGGCCGTCGTCGATCACCAGCACGCCCGGCACGCGCCGCCCGGCCGGCCCGCCGAACAGGCGCCCGAGGTCAGCGACGACCTGGTCGACGAGCGATGCGCGGCGTTGAGCGCCGAACGCCTCGGCGTCGAACCCCGCGGAGTCCCTCCGGTAGCCGACAGCGAGGCCGCGCAGCTCCGCCCCTACTTCCGCCGCCTTCTTGACGAGTCCGATGAGCGGCACGGCGCTGATCGCAAGATCGAGCGCCATGTCGGCGGCAACGGAGCCGCCCAGCCGCAGGAGTTGCGTGCGTGTCTGGCGCCTGCGCTGCTCGCGGGCTAGTGGCTCGAGTTGCGGCACGAGGTACGCCTCTACGTGGCCCGGCAGTGCACCGGTCGCGACTTGGTTGTAGCCGCCAGGGTCAGCTAGCCGCACGCCCCACCACAGGAACGGCAGCGGTGCGAGCTGGTTGCAGGCGAGGGGTGGAGGGTTGATGGCGAGGTTATCGCCCTCCTGACCCAGCCGCATGGGCCAGTAGCTTGCCTCCCCTTCTTCTGTGGCCTGAGCGCTCGCTTCACGCGCCAGCCGCTCGTAGAGTTCCTGCACTAGGCGCGTCTTGCCTAACCCCTGATCGGCGACCAGCACGACAACGCGTGGGCCGTTGGTACCCTGGCGCACTTCCGCCCACGTCTGCTCGACCAGCCGGAGCTCGGCCTCACGCCCGCAGAACGGCGCTTGGCCCGATCCTGCTGACGTCTGGCGGGCAGTGGCACTACCACCGAGGCCAAGTAGTCCGCCAGCCGGCAGTGTCACTGCCGCTTGCGGCCGCGGTTGCTCGTGGTCGTCGTCACCTCGCTTGGTCATTGCCTCCTCGCAGGTACGGGTGAGGTCCGGGCGCGCGGGCTGAAGGAACGCGCCACCTGGCGCGCTTACCCACCTCAACTCGGTATCGCCGCCTCAAATTACCGGTCTGCTGGTCCCTGGCACAAGTTAGTCAAGCCGATTAAGTGGTACCACGTCTTAGTACTATTCTCGGTGCTCGCGTCAGTAGACGAACTCATCGATGTGATAAAGCGCCACCTTCGCTGCTCCTACGCGCTCGCGGGCACCAGCCGCCAGCGCACGGTACTGCGCCTGAGCGGCTTCCTCTCCTAACGGCGCTATCCCTGCGGCAGCAGCACGCTCGGCGTACGCAGAGCCGGGGTGCTGCACGAACGGGGAAAGGTAGACCAGGTCTCCCTGCCCAATGGGCAAGCGCTCGAGCAGCGCCAGGCTGTCTGCCATGTGCGCTTCCGCGAAGCGCTCACCTCCAGCGCCAACCATCAGGATCACGGATACGCTCAGCCCAGCCGCCTTGAGGCAGGTTATGAACTCGGCGGCCTCGGCAGCGCTGCCCGGCTTGTTCAACCAACCGAGGAGTTCATCGTGGCCCGTCTCCACCCCGATCGCTACGCGCTCGAGCCCTAGCTCCCGCAGTTCGCGCCACTTCTCGCTGCCCTTCTTCTCGCCCGAGAACACGTCTACGAAGGCGTTGAAGGGGCGGCCAGGGAACGCGGCGCTGGCCGCCTCGAAGAACGGCCGCAGCTTCGAGTTGGCGAGCACCAGAGCGTTGCCGTCGGCAAGGAAGATGCTGGAGCGGCCAGCGGCGGCCGCCCCAAGCAGCTCTTTGACCCCGGCGACGTGCTCAACGAAGTCGGCGGGCTGCCGGATACGGAACGGCCGGTCCTGATAGAAGGTGCAGAAGGTGCAGCGGTTCCAGCTGCAACCGAAGCTCGCTTGTAGTACTACTGCTTGATACTGGTCTGGCGGGAGGATGGCGACGGGCTGGTAATGGCGCAGGAAACGCTCGCGCTCTGCGAGCAGCAGCGTCGGTGTCCACGCGAGGATCCGGTCGAGCCGCTCGCCCAGCTCGTGAGGCCCGCCCGCAACCGCCACAGCGCCACCGGTAGCCAAGCGCGCCACCTCCAAAGCCCGACCGAACAGGCGCTCGGCCTCGCCCTGCTCCACCCGCCAACGCTGCCGCGCCCCGGCCACGCTGCGCCTACCGAACACCTCGGAGGCCAACGAGCGCTTGAAGGTCCGCCCGTCCACAAACCAGTGAACGGGACGCCCTTCTAGGTCGAAGCCGACCACCTCGCTGCGGCTAGGGCTGAGCGTGGTGCTGGTCGCATGCGCGGTGGCGAGGAACGCTTCACTCACACGATCACCTTACGGCCGGCAGAACCGCGGCACGGTCTCGGCAGTACGCAGCCGCGCGGCACCATCCCGCCCGCCCCGACCGAGTAGACTGGCCCCCGCATGTCGGACGCCCACACCCCACCTAACAGAGCGGACCTCGCGCGCGAGGTCGGGCGCCGCCGCACCTTCGCGATCATCTCTCACCCTGACGCAGGCAAGACCACCCTGACGGAGAAGCTGCTCCTCTACAGCGGCGCCATCCGTGAAGCCGGCTCCGTGACGGCCAAGACAGGCACTGCGCAGTCGACTTCGGACTGGATGAGCATCGAGCGCGAGCGCGGCATCTCCATCTCCTCCGCCGCCATGCAGGTCGAGTACCGCGGCGTGGTTCTGAACCTGCTCGACACCCCTGGCCACCAGGACTTCAGTGAGGACACCTACCGCACCCTCACGGCGGCGGACAGCGCCGTCATGCTGCTTGACGCCGCTAGAGGCGTGCAGGAGCAGACGCGCAAGCTGTTCACGGTTAGCCGCGAGCGCGGCATCCCGATCTTCACGTTCATCAACAAGCTCGACCGTCCCGCTCTAGACCCGTACGCCTTGCTCGACGAGGTGGAGACGACCCTCGGCATCCAGGCCGTGCCGGTGACTTGGCCGATCGGTGACGGCCCAGACTTCAAGGGCGTCTACGAGCGCACGAACAACCGCCTGCACATGTACGAGCGCACCGAGCGCAACGCGCGCCGCGCACCCATGACGACAGCGGCGCCAGACGCGCCTGAGGTTGCGGCCCTTATCGGCGAGGCGGCGCAGAGCAAGCTCATCGACGACATCGGCCTCCTCGAGTCCGCCTTACCACCGCTCGACACGGCGCGTTTCCTGGCGGGCGAGATCACGCCCGTGTTCTTCGGCAGCGTGCTCACCAACTTCGGTGTCGAAGTCTTCCTCGATCACTTCCTCGACCTGGCACCGCCGCCAGGCAAGCTCATGACGACGTTGGGCGAGGTCTCCCCCACCGACCCTGACTTCACCGCCTTCGTGTTCAAGGTGCAGGCCAACATGAACCCGCGTCACCGCGACCGCACGGCGTTCGTGCGTGTGGCTTCCGGCGTGTTCCACCGCGGGGTGCAGGCGGTACTCACCCGCACTGGTCGCGACGTGAAGTTGGCGCAGGCCGTCACGATGTTCGCAGACGAGCGCGCCACCGTTGACGCCGCCTACCCTGGCGACATCATCGGCTTGGTCAACCCAGGCACCTTCAGGATCGGCGACGTGCTGAGCAGCCGCCCTGGCGTGCTGCTGCCATCGTTCCCGCGCTTCGCGCCTGAGCGCTTCGCGACCGTGCGCACCAAGCACGCCGACCGCCACAAGGCGTTCCGCAAGGGCATCGAACAGTTGGCCGAGGAAGGAGTCGTGCAGCTCTTCTACCCCGCGCAGGGCGCCCGCGACCCCATCCTTGGCGTCGTCGGGCAGCTGCAGTTCGAGGTGTTCGAGCACCGCATGCGCGAGGAGTACGGCGTCGACGTCCTCTTCGACCACCAGCCGTACCGCGTGATCCGCTGGTTGAGCCGCACGCCGGACAAGCCAGTGCGCTTCGGCATGCTCGTGCACGACCAGGACGACCAGGCAGTGGCGCTGTTCCGCTTCGAGGGCGAGATCAAGTACTTCCAGGACGAGCACCCAGAGGTGACCCTGGCGGAGTCGCCTGGCGCCGTCGACGTCGTGAGGCTCTAGCTGAGCATCAGCGTGTAGTAAGCGCTCATCACCAACAGCAACGCCACGAACCCAACGACCCCGAGCGCGAGGGCCTGACGGCCCGCCCTCCCGAGGTCGCGGAACTGGACGCCAAGGCCGATGCCCGCCATCGCGGCCGCGGTTAGGAGCGTGCCGCCCAACGTTAGGTAGCGCACGGTTTCTGCGCTCAGCCAACCGAGGCTGGTTACGGCGCTTAGGGCCAGGAAGCCGATGACGAACCCGGGCACGATCGGCGGAAGACGCCGCCCACCTGCCGCCTGCACGCCTGCAACGCTACCTGGATTGGAGGCTGCCTCGCGCCGCAGCCACCAGCCGAGCAGCATGAGCACGGGGGCGAGCAGCACGACTCGCGAGAGCTTGACCAGCAGGGCGAGGTCGCCT
>JBIQMD010000053.1:0-8211 GCA_044463725.1 Truepera radiovictrix | reverse complement strand
TCGGGGAGACGGGCAGACCGCTCGCAGGTGCCTGGCCTTACCTCTACTGGACCGAGGGCTCGAGCTTCAAGCGCGTCGACGCCCGCGCCGGGCAGGACGCGGTGGCGACCAACATCCTGTGGTCACCCGTGACCGTGGAGGGCGCGACCTTCGGGCACGCAGGCGCGGCCTTGCAGCCTGGTCTAGACGTGCTCGCCTGGTACGGCAGGGCCCAAGGTGGCAGCGTTGCCATCTACGCAGCTAACGACGCCGCGCCGATGCCTCTCACCCTGGTCGACCGCATCGCCCGCCTAATGGGTTGGAACCCGTGGTTCGTGGCCGAGCAGGCCATCGGGCAGGCGCTTACGGCCCTGCTCGTCGGCATCGTCGGCGTCTTGGCCTTCGTGCCCTACCTCCTCATAACGGCGCCGCTGACGGCCCGGGCCGTCAGCAGGCGCGCTCGGACTGGCGCCGCGAGGCCTAGACGCGGGGCCGGAGCCGGCTTGATCGTCGGCGCCATCCCCCTGCTCGCTGCCAGCCTGGCGCTTGCGCTTACCGGCGTTTACGGGCACACCGCGCCAGTCGCAACGGTTGCGGTCGTGGCCGCTGCCCTCCTAGTCGGACTCGCGTTGGCCTACCTCGTGGCACGTAGTGGCGACCGCGAGCTCCAAGCGAACTTGCTCATCGCAGCCACCCTCACCGTCTTCGGGAGCGTCACGGTCTGGTCGTTCATCACCTACCCCGCGTGGGCTCCGCTAATTGGGCTGACGTGAGGCACGCCGCCCGTGAGGCGTGTGGCGCGTGTGTTAGGCTGGCGCAGCATGAATTTTGAAGTGGGTGACCACGTCGTTTACCCGTCCCAGGGCGCTGGAGTCGTGGCTGAACGGACCTCGCGAGTAGTGCTCGGGCAAGCGCACGAGTACCTCAAGGTCGTCTTCGTTCGGGGCGACATGGAAGTGCTCGTCCCGATCAAGAAGGGCCAAGAGGTCGGCTTGCGCCACACAGTTGGCAAAGAGGAGGTGGCGCGCCTCATCGACTCCATCAAGGCGGCCGACCTAACCCTCCCAGCGCAATGGCCGCCGCGTTTCCGTGCCGAGCAAGACATCCTCTCCGGTGGCAGCGCGTACGACTTGGCGCGCCTCATCGGGGTGCTGGCCAAGCGCGACGCCGAGAAGGGCCTGGCAGCAACCGAGCGCGAGGTGCTCGATAGCGCCCGCACCATGCTGAGTAGCGAGCTGGCCGTCGTTCTCGACGTTGAATTGGGCGCGGCAGAGGACATGCTGACTGCGGCAATGGACGTCCACACCGTGTGACCGAAGAACCTTCTGTGAATAGTAATCCACCCCTGACTGCGCGCTCGCGAGTGGCGGCGCTCCTAGATCAGTACGGTCTCAGGGCGGACAAGGGTTTCGGGCAGAACTTCCTAGTCGACGAGGCGGCGCTCCGCGCCATGATCGCCGCCGCCGCGATCGCACCAGGCGACCACGTCCTCGAGGTCGGCCCAGGGCTTGGGGTGCTGACTCGCGCCCTCCTGGATGCGGGAGCCAACGTCACGAGCGTGGAGCTAGACGCGCGGCTCCTCCCACTGTTGGAGGCGGAGTTCGCCATTGAGTTGGGCAAGGAGGGGCCGGGAGGACTGAACCTCGTTCACGAGGACGCCTTGCGCTTCAACCTCGCAGCCATGCCAGTGCGTTCCAAGCTGGTTGCGAACTTGCCTTACAACGTGGCGACCCCGATCGTTGCGCGCGTGCTCGAGTCTGGGCGCTTCTCGCAACTCGTCTTCTTGGTGCAGCGCGAGGTCGGCGAGCGGTTGAGCGCCGCTCCCTCAGCGCCTGCGTTCGGGGCGTTGACGCTGCTCGTCGGGCACTTCGGGCGGGCGAAGCTCGTTAGGCACGTGCCGCCCGGCGCCTTCCTCCCGCCGCCGAAGGTGACCTCCTCCATCGTACGCATAGACACGGACGCGGCCGCCACGCCTAACCCCGCGCTCTTCGAACTCATCCACCAGGGTTTCGCGCACAGGCGCAAGACACTCGTCAAGAACCTCGTTTACGCGGGCTTCGAGCGCCCTCAGGCCGAGGCGGCCGTTACCAGCATCGGGCGCGACCTGCGGGTGCGCGCAGAGGAACTCGACCACGCCGCCTTCGTTGCCTTGGCGGCTACACTTGAGGCCGCTCGGCCCAAGACAGGCGTTTCCTCATGAAGCGGCGAGTATACTGACCTAAGCAACAACATCTTCCCGGCGGCCCCGGCCTAACGCTGGCCCGGCTGTGTCGGTAGGAGCGAACTAACGAATGGCCCATTTCTTCGTGGTCGGCGACGCAACTGTCGATCAGATGTACTTCGTCAACGACTTCCCCGAACACGGCGGTGAAGTCCAAGCTATACGTGCCGTAATGGAACCAGGCGGCTCTGGCGGCACCGTAGCTGCAGTTCTCGCGCAGCTCGGGAACCCAACTCGCATCGCTACGCGCGTAGGCAGCGGGCCGTTCTCGGCATTGGCGCTGCGCAACATCGTCGCTGCTGGGGTCGATACTAGCCTCGTCCAGCACGACGCCGTCCTCCAAACGAGCTCGATCATGCTCCTCATCACTCCGGACGCGCAACGCACCATGGTCAGCGCGGCTGGCGCCAGCCGCCACCTCGACTCTGCAGAACTGAAGGAGTCAGACGTGGCAGCCTGCGACGCCCTCGTGGTGAGCGCCTACAGCCTGATTGGTGGACCGCAGAAGGAGTACGCGCTGCAGGCGCTCGCTTACGCGCGCAAGCACAAGCTCACGACCTTCGTCGACCTTGGCACCGGCGCCGTGAAGGCCATGCAGCACCGCCTGATCTCCGTCCTCAGCGGCGTGGATTACTGGCTCATGAACGAGCACGAGCTCTACCTCCTTACTGGCCGCACGTCCATCTCAGAGGCCGTGCACGACTTACGTGACGCTGGCATCGAACAATTGGTGGTCAAGGTCGGCGCCATGGGCTCCATCGTCATCAACTCCGAGAGCAACGAGCTGATCGAGGCGCACGAGATAGATGGCGTCGTCGACTCGACCGGCGCAGGCGACTACTACACGGCGGCGTTCGCGCACGCCATCATGGCCGGGCACGACATGCATTGGGCTGCGCGCTACGGCAACGTGGCTGGGGCGCTCAACACGACCGTCGTCGGGGCGCAGGGCCTCGCGCTTGACGAGGCAACGCTAATGCGCCACGCAGCGGTGCTGGCCGATGCCCCGGCCTGAAGCCACGGTGCGGGGGCTCCACTCAGTTCGCGCCGCACTCATCGCGTTACTGATCTTGGCCGTTGGCGGAAGCGCGTCGGCGCAAGGCCAGACGTATGCAGACAGCTTCGATACCGCCTGGAACCTCGTCGCCACGCGCTACTGGCACATCGAGCGCACCGGAACCGACTGGCAGGCAGTTAGGGACGAGTACCGGCCACGCGCGCTGGCAGCAAAGGACGAAGCAGGCCTCTACAAGGTGCTGGAGGAGATGTACTCCCTGTTAGGCGATGACCACTCCGTGTTCGTGCCGCCAGCCAAGGTCGCCAAGGTGAGGGCCGAATACGGCGACCTTCCATGCATCATGGTGCTCGGCAGTGGCGCGGCCGTAGCCCCCGCTCTCAACCGGGCGTCGATGGCAGGCAGCTGGAGCAGTCTCGTTCGCGTGCAGGCAGACGGCTACGCCCTCAGTGGTGAAGGTCGCGTCGCCAACGTCAGCTACGGGCTTACTGGCGGTGGCGTAGGTTACGTGCGCCTCCCAGACCTGGCGAGCGACGGCGCGGCAGAAGCCGTGCGCGTCGCCGTTACCGAGCTCGAGGCCGCGGGCGCGTGGTCCCTGGTTCTGGACTTGCGCGGCAACCCGGGCGGCCGACTAGTGACGATGATGCAAGTCGCTGGCGTGTTCACCCGCGGCTTCTTGTGGCGGGCGATCACGAGTTGGACGTTACCCATGCCGTACCCGGCCATCGGCCTAACGCAGACCGACCTACCACTCGCCGTGCTCATCGATGGCGGCGTGAATAGTGCAGCGGAGGGCCTAGCGGGCGCCCTGCAGTTGCGCGGGCGCGCCACCGTGTTCGGAGAACAGAGCGCCGGCAACGTCGAGGCGCTCCTACCGTTCTGCTTGCGCGACGGTTCACAGGCCTGGATCGCCACGGGCGTGCTCGCCCCCATCGGCGGGCCGACCTGGGAGGGCCGTGGCGTCGTTCCAGACGTGCCAAGCGCGTCCGCCGCCGCGTTGGGCGAGGCCATCGCCTACCTGACCGACCAGCGAGAGGAGTGATTATGCCCGCCACTGAACGCGTTAGCGAACACGTATGGCGCGTCGAGCTGCCATGCGCCACTCTGCCGCCTTACGACCATGTGAACGCGTACGTGATCGCGCATGGCGGCGTCGCCATAGTCGTCGATCCGGGCTCCGACGAACCGGAGGCGCAAGAACTCCTCCACGCCGCCCTTACTCAAGCCGACGCGCGCCTCGTCAAGGCCATTGCCCTCACGCATACCCACCCTGACCATACCGGCGGCGTGCAACGAATCCTCGACCACGAGGCGGCCCGCAACGGCGCCGCGCCCGCCGTGCTCGTACATGCAGCTGAGGCGGGCAACCTGCCGTCGTGGACCACGACGTACTTGGCCGACGGCCGCGTCGTTACCGTTGGCGACGTCACCGTAAAGGCGCTGCACACGCCGGGGCACAGCCCTGGCCACCTCTCGTTCCTGGTTTCTGGTCCAGATGGTGGGGCGCCTGAGGCGGCCATCGTCGGCGACCTGGCCGTAGCAACTGGGTCGGTATGGGTAGGGCTGCCGGAGGGCGACGTCAGCGCGTACCTCACCACCCTAGAGCGCCTGGAGCACACGGGCGCGCCTGTCCTCGCGCCTGGCCACGGCCCCCTGATAACCAACCCAGCGCAGCGCCTGAAGGAGTTGGCCGAGCACCGCCTCAAGCGCGAAGCTCAGGTACTCAGCGCCCTGGCGGAGGGCAGCGCAACGGCAGCGGAGATCACGCGGCGGGTCTACCCGGGGTACCCGGAGGCCGTCCTTGTCCTAGCCGAGCAGAGCGTGCTTGCGCACCTCGTGAAGCTCATGCGCGAGATGCAGGTCGTGCACTTGGGCGATGACGAGCAGGGGCCGTTCGCACTCCGGCGCTAGGCACGCAGGCGTTAGGCGCGCTCGGCGGCACGCACCTGCGGCGTTAGTCGCGCCAGGTAAGCAGCGCCGCGCTCAACGCGGCCGATTCTGGCGCTAGCGGTTCAACGCGCTTCGGGGCCCCAGCGAAGCGCTGCAGGCTTGCCGGCACGGCAGGACGCCTGCCCGTTGCCTCGATCACCGCTTCAGGGAATTTCGCCGGGTGCGCCGTGGCCAAAACTAGCGCGGGCACCTCGGCCGTGGCGGGCCCGCTTGCCCGCAGGCGCTGCAACGCCTCGAGGCCAACGGCGGTGTGAGGGCAGACGAGGTAGCCGCTGGTAGCTGCCGTCTCGCGCATGCGCTCGAGCGTGGCAGCGTCACCGATACGACAGCCTACGACGCGTTGCCTCAGACCCTCACCCAACCACGAGTGAAGGCGCTCGAAGTTCGACGGCGCACCCACGTCCATGGCGTTGGACGGTGTAGCTACGCTGGCGGCGAAGTCGAACGCTTCAACCTCGCCAGCTAGGAAGCGTGGGAAGAAGTCGTTGCGGTTGTGTGCCGCCAAGAAGCCAGCTGCGTCGAGGCCCGTCTCGGCCGCCAAGAGTCCAGCCGTCAAGTTGCCCAAGTTGCCGCTTGGCACCACTACTTCTAACGGCTCGCGGCGGCCAAGCTCCTCCCAGGCGCGGGCGGCTCCCCACAAGTAGTAGAGCGCTTGAGGTAGGAGGCGGCCAATGTTGATGGAGTTGGCCGAGGACAAACGCACCTCGGCGAGGGCCGGGTCGCTGAAGGCGGTTTTCACGAGTCGCTGACAGTCGTCGAAGGTGCCGTCCACTGCGAAGGCGCGCACGCCCTCGCGCCTGGCCGTGAGCTGTTCCTCTTGCACGTTGCTCACGCCGCCGGCCGGGTAGAGGACCGCCACCCGCACGCGGTCGAGGCCAGCGAATGCGTCCGCTACTGCGCTGCCCGTGTCACCTGAAGTAGCAACGAGCACCGTGACGCGCTCTCCGCGCCGCGCGAGCGCCGCCTGCATTGCGCGGGCAAGGGAGCGTGCGCCCACGTCCTTGAAGGCGGCCGTCGGGCCGTGGAAGAGCTCCAGCACGAAGACGTCGTCAGGCAACCTCGTTACGGGCCAAGGGAAGTCGAGGCCGCCAGCTACTGCGGCGGCCGCCTCCTCACCCATGTATGCGGGCAGCACGAGCTTGGCCAGGTCAGCCGGGCTGCTCGCCACCTCCCAACCGAGGGGCAACGGCGGCAGAAGAGTTGGCCAGTAGAGCCCACCGTCTGGCGCGAGCCCGGCCAGCACGGCGTCCTCGAACGTTGCTGCCGGCCCGCCGCGCGTGCTGCGGTAGTACATCACAGCTCCTCTACCCCGTCGCTTGCCTCGCTGGCCGCTAACGGCCGGGGCGCGGCGCTAGCAAGCGGCCGCGGACCGCTGACGCCAGCAGCCGCCGTCAACAGGTCGGCGAGGACGCCGCTTGCCGTTGAGCCGCCGCCTGCACCAGACCCGCGCACGAAGACCGTGCCAAGCGGGTCGCCCGTGAAGAGGAGGGCGTTGGTCCCGCCAGTGGTGAGCAGCGGATGCCCGACCGGCAAGGAGACGGGGCGTACCCGCGCCTCCCAACGATCCGCGTTAGCCACGATGCTAGCTACGAGGCGCACTCTGCGCCCCCGTTGCGCTTGGGCGGCGAGGGTCCGCTCGGTTAGGTCCGAGATGCCGCGCGTGGCCGCACGGACGGCCTCCCAGGCAAGGTCGGGGTCGAAAGCCAGCCGACCGAGGACGGTGAGCTTGTGCGCCGCGTCGAAACCGCCGACGTCAAGCGTTGGATCAGCCTCTGCGTAACCGAGGCGCTGCGCCTCGGCCAACGCGGCAGCGAAGCTGCTGCCCTCGTCCATCATTGCCAGGATGACGTTGCAGGTGCCGTTCAGCACGGCGTGAAGGCTCAATGGTGCAGAGCCGCGCAGGGCGCCAGCCAGTACGCCAACGGCCGGCGTGCCCGCCATGACGGCGGCCTCGAAGTGAACGCGCCCATCCGTTGCGTGAGGCAAGTACTCTGCCCAGCGCTCGGCCAGGGCGGCCTTGTTTGCCGTCACCAGATGCTTGCCTGCCGCCAGGTGCCGTAAGGAGAGGTCGGCGGCGTTGCCTGTGCCGCCTGCCACCTCGACCAGAACGTCGACGCCGGACAGCGCGGCTTCATCCGTCGTGACGAGTTCCTGCCAGCCCGTGAAGGCGCGCTCCTTGGCGGCGTCGCGGACGAATACCCCCACGAGTTCGAACTCAGGCCTGTGGCGCAGTAACCGCACTACTTCTGCACCGACGGTGCCCGCGCCGATCAAGCCGACCTTCGTGGGCTTACCGCCTCCCCGCCGCGCCGTCTGGTAAGTTACTTGTTTGGTAGTCACCGCCTGCTTCACGGGCGCACTCTATCACTTACCGAGAGCGTCACAGACGCAACAACGGCCACCTTTCGCAGCGGCCGCGCTTAGGAGAACAATGCTCGCCATAGGTATCGTCGGCTTGCCAAACGTTGGCAAGAGCACGCTGTTCAACGCCATCACCCAGGCCGGGGTGGAGGCCGCGAACTATCCGTTCGCCACCATAGACAAGAACATCGGCGCCGTGAGCGTGCCAGACGAGCGCCTTGCCGTGCTGCAGCGCCAGAACACGAAGGGCACGCGCGTGCCCGTGATCGTGCCGACCCACATGGAGTTCGTCGACATCGCCGGCCTCGTGCGCGGTGCTCACAAGGGTGAGGGTCTAGGCAACCAGTTCCTCTCTCACATCCGTGAAGTCGCGGCCATCGCGCACGTGGTGCGCTGCTTCGAGGACGACAACGTCGTGCACGTGTCTGGCAAAGTCGATCCGCTTGCCGACATCGAGGTCATCGACACGGAGCTCATCCTCGCCGACATCGCGACGCTCGAACGCCGCCTCGAGCGCGTACGCCGCAGCGCCAAGAGCAACCCAGACGACGCTGCGCTGATTGCGCCACTCGAGAAAGTCCTCGAGCAGCTGAACGCTGGCCAACCAGCCCGCCGCTCTGGCCTCGAACTGCCGAACGACATCGGCTTGCTGACCGCCAAGCCCGTCATCTACGTGTGCAACGTG